>NZ_JBRIQO010000017.1:0-248255 GCF_052983175.1 Streptosporangium sp. G12
AGGAGACAAGCGGCCACTGAAGACCACCGACCCACCACCGGCGACCTCCGTCACCGCACTCAACAACGGATGATCGACCGCACCCAGACCCGCGGCACTCATCTCCCCGACCCCACCACGCACCGGAATCCAGAACCGCTCCCGCTGGAACGCGTACGTCGGCAGGTCGATCTGCGCTCTCGGGGTGAGGATCGCTCGCCAGTCGACGGTCACGCCGTGGGTGTGCAGGCGGCCCAGTGCCTCGACCAGTGCCCGGACCTCGTCCCGGTCCTTGCGAGCGGCCGGAACGAAGGCTCCGTTCTCGACGCTCTGCTGGGCCAGCGCGGTCAGGGTGGCGTCCGGTCCTACCTCCACGAACACACTCGCCTGGCAGGCGGCCACCCCATCGGCGAAGCGCACCGCCTCCCGCACATGCCGCACCCAGTACGCCGGATCGGTCAACAGCCCCGGCTCGGCGGGCCGGCCCGTCACGTTGGAGACGACAGGAATGGCCGGCTCGCTGAAAGTCAAAGCGGAGACGATCTGCTCGAATTCGGCGAGCATCGGCTCCATCAACGGCGAGTGGAAGGCATGCGACACGCGCAGGCGTCGGGTGCGGGCACTCACCAGAGCGGCGATCTCCTCCACCGCGGCCTCACTACCGGAGATCACCACGGCCTCCGGGCCGTTCACCGCCGCGATGCTCACATCCTCGCGGCCCTCCAGCAGGGGAAGGACCTCCGCCTCAGGGGCGGCGACGGCCAGCATCGCCCCACCCTGCGGCAGCCCCTGCATCAACCGCGCCCGCGCGGAAACCAGAGCACACGCATCGGGCAGCGACAGCACCCCCGCCACATGAGCGGCGGCGATCTCCCCCACCGAGTGACCCACCAGCACGTCCGGGGTCACCCCCAGCGAGGTGAGCAGGCGATACAGGGCGACCTCGAAGGCGAACAGCGCCGGCTGGGTCATCCCCGTCTCGTTCAACACGCCGTCGGAGTCGGAGAACATCGCCTCACGCACCGACCCCGGCAACAACGCACAAACCTCGTCCAGGGCGTCGGCGAACACCGGGAACGCGGCGGCCAGCTCACGGCCCATGCCCACCCGCTGGCTGCCCTGACCGGCGAACAACATCGCCAACCCGCCACCGGCCACCTCCGGCGTCGCCGTGCCCTCGGCCAGGGCACGCAGCCCGGTCAGTAGCTCGACCCGGTCGGCGCCCACCACCACCGCACGCTGCTCCAGCACCGAACGACCGCTCGCCAACGTCCAAGCGGCATCGGCCACGTCCAGCTCCGGCCGCTCCTCCACCCAGGAGGCGAGCCGGGAAGCCTGCCCCCGCAGCGCCTCCGGAGTCTTGGCCGAGATCAGCCACGGCGTCACCGGCAGCTCGACAACACCGGCCTCGACCTCGGCCTCCACCGAACCCTGCTCGATGATCACATGCGCGTTCGTCCCGCTCACCCCGAAGGACGAGACACCGGCCCGGCGCGGACGGTCATCCACATCCCACGACCGAGGCTCGGTCAGCAGCTCCACCGCGCCCGCCGACCAGTCCACGTACGGCGACGGCGCGTCGACGTGCAGCGTCTGCGGCAGCGTCCCGTGCCGCATCGCCATCACCATCTTGATCACACCGCCGACACCGGCGGCGGCCTGGGTGTGACCGATGTTCGACTTCAGCGACCCCAGCCAGAGCGGCCGATCCTCAGGACGGTCCTGGCCGTACGTGGCCAGGATGGCCTGCGCCTCGATCGGGTCACCCAGCCTGGTACCCGTACCGTGCGCCTCCACGGCGTCGACATCCGCCGTCGACAGACCGGCGTTCGCCAGCGCCTGACGGATCACCCGCTGCTGCGAGGGACCGTTCGGCGCCGTCAGCCCGTTGCTCGCACCGTCCTGGTTGACTGCGCTGCCCCGCACCACGGCCAGCACCCGGTGGCCGTTGCGGCGAGCGTCCGACAGCCGCTCGACCAGCAGCATGCCCACGCCCTCGGCCCAGCCGGTGCCGTCGGCCTCCGCGGAGAACGCCTTGCACCGACCGTCCACCGACAGGCCACGCTGGCGGGAGAACTCCACAAAAGTCGCCGGAGTCGCCATCACGGTCGCCCCGCCGGCCAGCGCCAGGTCGCACTCGCCCGACCTCAACGCCTGGACGGCCAGGTGCAGCGCCACCAGCGACGACGAGCACGCGGTGTCGACCGTGACCGCAGGGCCCTCGAACCCGAACGTGTACGACACCCGGCCGGAGGCGATGCTGCCCGAGTTGCCGGTGCCCATCAGGCCTTCCAGCTCACTCGGCACGTCCGAGAGCTGGGGCGCGTAGTCGTGGTACATCACACCCGCGAAGACACCGGTCCGGCTGCCGCGCAGCCCCACCGGATCCAGGCCCGCCCGCTCGACCGCCTCCCACGAGGTCTCCAGCAGCAACCGCTGCTGCGGATCCATCGCGAGCGCCTCACGCGGGCTGATCCCGAAGAAGCCCGCGTCGAACTCGCCGGCGTCGTGCAGGAACCCGCCGGACCGCGAGTACGAGGTGCCCCGGTTGTCGGGGTCGGTGTCGTAGAGCCGCTCCAGATCCCAGCCGCGGTCGCCGGGGAACTCGCCGATCGCGTCGGCACCGGCGTCCACCAGATCCCACAGACCCTCGGGCGAGGACACCCCACCGGGGAACCGGCAGGCCATCCCGACGATCGCGATCGGCTCGCGCGCCGCGTCGGTGAGAGAACGATTCTGCGCGCGCAGCCGTTCTGTCTCCTTCAGCGAGGAACGCAGGGCCTCGATGAGCTTGGTGTCGTTCGCAGTCATGCTCGCCTCGTACTCTTCGCGCTATCGAAAGTGGGACTACGCGCTCGGGATGCTTTCGGTGATCGTCCGCATCACCGCTGGGGCGTGGGAGTTCAGGTAGAAGTGGCCGCCGCGGAAGACCTGCATGTCGAAGGCGCCGCTGGTGTGTTCCTTCCAGCGGATCGCCTCGTCCAGCGAGACATGGGGGTCGTTGTCACCGACCAACGCGATGACGGGCGCGTCGATCTTGATTCCGGGCTGGCATCGGTAGGTCATGATCGCCTTGTAGTCGCCGCGCAGCGAGGGCAGGATCATGCTCACGACCTCGGGGTCGTTCAGCATGCGCAGGTCGGTCCCGCCGAGTCGCCGCACCTCGGCCAGGAGCGCCTGGTCGCCCTCCTTGTGCACCGTCTCGTTGCGCGTGCAGGAGGGCGCGCGCCGGCCCGAGGCGAACAGCACCAGCGGTGAGATGCCATGTGTCAGCAGCCTCCTGGACACCTCGAACGCGACCACGGCGCCCATGCTGTGGCCGAAGAAGGCCATCGGCCGGTCGGCCAGTGGGATGATCTCCTCGACGAGCCGGTCCGCGAGCGTCGCGATGTCGTCGATGCACGGCTCGTGGCGGCGTTCCTGCCTGCCCGGGTACTGGACGGCCAGCACGTCCAGCGAGGAGAGCTGTTTGGCGACGGGGTGGAAATACGAGGCCGAGCCGCCCGCGTGCGGGAAACAGATCAGGCGGGTGGCGAACGGCGGCGCGGCCTGGAACGACCGCAGCCACGTTCCGGTTTCGGTGATCATTTGTACTCCTTCTCCTGGTTCACCGGGAGGACCATGAATTCGGCGCCTCGAAGACTTCCGGCTCATTCCAGGAAGGGAGATGAGCGGAGGCGTCGCCGTCCTGGGGCCGGCTCGCGAAGGTGCGCGACAGGGCCGCCATCACCGCGGCCACCTCTTCCTGGTCGGGCTCACCGCGTACGAACCGGAACATGACGTCGTCGCCGGCCATCACATCGGCAGGTTTCCGTGCTTGCGGTACGGGACCTTCGCGTTCTTCGCGCGGAGCATCGCGAGCGACCGGGCCAGGACCGCCCTGGTCTCGGCCGGGTCGATCACGTCGTCCACCAGGCCGCGCTCCGCGGCGTAGTAGGCGTGCATGAGCTCCTGCCGGTACTCCTTGATCATCTCGGCGCGCATCATCTCGGGGTCGTCGGCCGCGGCGATCTCCTTGCGGAACACGACGTTCGCCGCGCCCTCGGCGCCCATGACGGCGATCTCGTTCGTCGGCCAGGCGAAGGACAGGTCCGCACCGATGGAACGGGAGTCCATCACGATGTAGGCCCCGCCGTACGCCTTGCGCAGGATGACCTGGATACGGGGAACGGTGGCGTTGCAGTACGCGTACAGCAGCTTCGCCCCGTGCCTGATGATGCCGGCGTGCTCCTGGTCCTTGCCCGGCAGGAAGCCGGGCACGTCGACCAGGGTGACCAGCGGGATGCTGAACGCGTCGCAGAACTGGACGAATCTCGCCGCCTTCTCCGAGGCGTCGATGTCCAGCGCGCCGGCCAGCGAGGAGGGCTGGTTCGCCACGATTCCCACCACGTGGCCGTCGATCCTGGCCAGGGCGCAGATGACGTTGGTCGCCCACAGGGTGTGCACCTCGAAGAAGTCACCGAGATCGACGATCTCCCTGATGACCTCGCGGATGTCGTACGACCTGCTGAGCTCGACGGGCACGATGTCGAGGAGGGCGTCGCAGCGCCGGTCGGCCGGGTCGTCCGTCGGCAGGTCGGGCGGCGCCTCGCGGTTGTTGGCCGGCAGGAGGGACAGCAGGTAGCGGACCTCCTCGAGGCAGTCCACCTCGTTGTCGTAGACGAATCCGGCGGCCCCGGAGAGCGTTCCGTGCACCTGGGCGCCGCCGAGCCCGTCGTGGCTGATCTTCTCGCCGGTCACGGCCTCGACCACGCTCGGGCCGGTGATGTACATCTGCGAGATGCCGTCGACCATGAAGGTGAAGTCGGTGAGCGCCGGCGAGTAGGTGGCGCCACCGGCGCACGGGCCGAGCATCACGCTGATCTGCGGGATGACCCCGGAGGCCCGTACGTTGCGCTGGAAGATCCCGCCGTAGCCGGCCAGAGCGGTCACGCCCTCCTGGATCCTGGCGCCGGCCCCGTCGCTGAGGCTGACGAGCGGCGCGCCCGTCGCCGCCGCGAGGTCCATCAGCTTGTGGATCTTCTGGGCGTGCGCCTCACCGAGCGAGCCGCCGAAGATCCGGAAGTCGTGGGCGTAGGCGAAAACGGTGCGTCCGTGTACGGTGCCCCACCCGGTCACGACGCCATCGGTGTACGGTCGCCTGTTCTCCATGCCGAAGCCGCTCGCCCGGTGCCTGCGCAGCTGCTCGATCTCGGTGAAGCTACCGGGATCGAAGAGCAGTTCCAGCCGTTCGTCGACGGTGAGCTTGCCCTTGGCTCGCTGCTGCTCCGTGGCCGACTGAACATCACCGCCGCGTGCCTGATCCTTGAGCATCCCGAGTTCGGCGACCCTCTCCCGCAGCGAGAGAGGTGTTTCCAGGCCGCGTTCTGTGGTAAGAGTCACGTTGCGTATATCCTCTCGGCCAATAAGCAGGGATATTCGACAATGCGCCATTCATTTCGTGAACGGATGCCCCGCCTCATTCACGCCTCATTCCAGCCCATGAGACAGCGGCGTAGCTACCGGGGCTCGCCCCTAAAGATCGGGCCGGTATTCCCCTACGAAGTCCCCTACACCGGCCGGTGGGGTAAGGGGCCGGTGCCCGGCGGCGGGCGGCACGGGGTGCCGTGAGCGGGGTGAACCCCTGCCGCCGATCCGGTGCGACCGCGCGGCCGAACTCGTCGTCGGCCGCGACCCGGGTGCGGCGCCACAGCCGTGATGCGGTCACCTGGGTGTTTCGCGCGGCACCGTCCGCGACGACGCGTGCTCGGAAGAGGTCCGCGCCGGCTGCCCGCGCGGATGGGGGCGGATGGAAACCGGAGGCCACCGGGCTCGCGCCGCGCACGGCCCCGCCCGTTTAGTGGATCCTAGGGGTTACTCGGCTTCTCCGATCCGGCAAATAATGGTGCCGCTTGGCCGTATACGAGCGTGTGCTCCATGCGAGCCCTACAGCACGTTGGGAGAAACCGTTGGACTTTGGCCTTTTCTATTTCGCTGACGAGGCAAGGGCAGGAACCGATCAGTACCGGCTGTTGCTGGAAGGGGCCCGATTCGCCGACACCCACGGTTTCTCCGCGGTGTGGACGCCGGAACGGCACTTCCATGAGTTCGGTGGCCGCTACCCCAACCCCGCCGTCACCGGCGCGGCCATCGCGGCCGTGACGGAGCACGTCGCGATCCGCGCCGGAAGCGTCGTGGCCCCGCTGCACCATCCGGCACGCATCGCCGAGGAATGGGCGGTCGTGGACAACCTGTCCGGCGGCCGCGCCGGCATCGCCTTCGCGACCGGCTGGCACCTGGACGACTTCGCGCTCCGGCCGGAGAACTACGGCAACCGCAGGCAGGTGACGACCGAGACGGTCGACACCGTGCGGCGCCTGTGGCGCCAGGAGTCGGTGGAGGTGAACGACGGCGCCGGCGAGCCGGTCAAGCTCCGGACCCATCCGGCTCCGATCCAGCCGGAACTGCCGACATGGCTCACCAGCTCGGGCAACCCCCAGACGTTCCGCCAGGCGGGCGAGCTCGGCGTCGGCATCCTCACGCACCTGCTCGGCCAGAGCCTGGACGAGCTGGCGCACAAGGTCGCCGACTACCGCGAGCACTTCGCCAGGAACCACGGCGGCACCGGCCATGTCGTGCTGATGCTGCACACCTTCCTCGGCGAGGACCGGGCCCGCGTGCGCGAGGTGGTCCACCAGCCGTTCACCGACTACCTGCGCAGCTCGATCGGGCTGGTCATGAAGGCGGCCGAGGAGCTGATTCCCGGTCTGGACCCGGAATCGATGGACTCCGAGGACATCGAGTTCCTCCTCGAGATCTCCTTCGACCGCTACTTCGACACCGGTGGCCTCTTCGGCACCGTCGACGACGGCATGACCCTGCTGCACTCCCTCGAGAAGATCGGCGTCGACGAGATCGGCTGTCTCGTCGACTTCGTCCCCGACACGGACACCGTGCTCGACAGCCTCAACCATCTCGACCGGCTCAAGCGGACGTGGGAAGCGCGGTGAGTGATGATCGATAGCCTGAGAATGCGGCGCGTGCTCGGCCAGTACCCGACCGGGGTGGTGGTGATCGCCGCGATGTCGGACGGCGAGCCGTGCGGTTTCACGGTCAACTCCTTCACCTCGGTCTCCCTCGACCCGCCGATCGTGGCCTTCTGCGCCGCTCACACCTCGACCACGTGGCCGCGGATCAGGGCCGTGGGCGCCTTCACCATCAGCCTGTTGAGCGTCGAGCAGGCGGGGGTGTGCCGATCGTTCGCGACCAGGGGCGCCGACCGGTTCGCCGGCATCGGCTGGTCCACGAAGGAGAGCGGCCATCTGGCGATCGACGGCGCGCTGGCGTGGATCGACTGCGTCCTGGAGACGAGCCACCTGGTGGGAGACCACGAGTTGATCCTCGCCAGGGTGACCTCACTGGCCACGAACGACGGCGACGGGGAGCCGCTGGTCTTCCATCAGGGACAGCTGCACCGGGTGTGCGCCGACGCCCTGACCACGCCCTGCCGGACCCTCCAGACGGTCTCGTGACCCCTACCCCGCACAAAGCCCAGGCCCATATCCGGACCTGGGCTTTTGCCGTGCGGCCCGCCCCCTGCCCGCATCCTTGACACGATGAGCACCCCGCAGGCGCCGGGGGCTCAGGCAGGGCGGCGTCGGATACGACGCGCGCTTCCTCTGCGGCGCGAGCGGCGGCGCGACCGCCTTCCCCGCGCGATGCTCCGGTCCCTCCCGGACGTCGGCGCGATCGCCTCGGCCACATCGATCCTGTACGGTCGCGACCGGGGTCGGGCGACATTCTGAGAGGAACACGGAGGGCGGCCCATGGGCTGGGAACTACCCCTGGACGACATCGCGAACTACTTACCGAACCTGTACACACCAGAAGATCTCCACGAGTTCTGGCAGAAGACTCTGGACGAGGCCGCCGGCCACCCGTTGAACGTGACGGCGGAGCCGGTCGAGGACACCCCCCTGCGGTCCGTGGCCGTCTACGACGTCACCTTCGCGGGGTTCGGCGGCCAGCCGATCCGCGCGTGGTATCTCGTGCCGAAGGACGCCGACGGCACCCGGGCGACCGTCATCGAGTACATCGGCTACGGAGGCGGCCGCGGCCTCCCCCACGAGTGGCTCTACTGGTCCGCGGTCGGCCATCCGCACCTGGTCATGGACACCCGCGGTCAGGGCAGCGCCTGGCGTACGGGAGACACCCCCGACACGGGCACCTCGGGGAGTCCGCGCGTCCCGGGGTTCCTGACCGACGGGCTGCCGGACCGCGACTCCTACTACTACCGCCGTCTCTTCACCGACGCGGTCCGCGCGGTGGACGCGGCCGCGCTGCTTCCCTTCGCCGATCGGGAGCGGCTCGTGACGACCGGAACCAGCCAGGGTGGCGCGCTGGCACTCGCCGCCGCGGCCCTGCACCCGACGGTCGCGGGCACGATGCCCAACGTCCCCTTTCTCTGCGACATCCGACGTTCGGCTCATCTCGCCACGCAGGGCCCCTACGCCGAGCTGGTGAAGTGGTGCCGCACCCATCGCGCCGAGGCCGACGCGGCCCTGACCATGACCGCGTACTTCGACCTCGCGGTCCTCGCGCCCCGTGCGAGCTGCCCGGCACTGTTCAGCGTGGCGTTGCGTGACGAGACCTGTCCGCCTTCGGGGGGCTACGCGGCCTTCAACCGTTACGGCGGCCGGAAAAAGATGATCGCCTACGAGTGGAACGACCACGAGGGAGGCGAGGCCTTCCTGCAGCGCGAACAGGCCGAGTGGCTCTCACGGCTCTTCTGACCCCGAGCCCCGCCGGGGAAGGCGTGCGGGCGTTCCGTGGTCCGGACCCGTGCGGGAACGGGAAGATCGTCGGTCGACGAGGAGATCTTGAAGTACCGCGCCTGCCGGTACCGGCTTTCGACGGCCGGTTGCGGGGAGGGAACGCGTTTTCGAGCCGGCCGCGACGTACGATCGGTCAATGACCGAAATGACCGAAACCACGCCCGGCTGGCTCGCTCCCGAGGAACTGGAGTCGGCCCGCGCGCGGATGCCGATTCTCTACATCGACGCCGTACCGGTGCGGGTCGACGAGACGGGAGTGGTCACGCGTGTCGGCCTGCTGCTGCGCATCGGGGCGGACGGAGCGGTCAGCCGCGCCCTCGTCTCCGGCCGCGTGCTTCACCATGAGCGCGTCCGTGACGCGCTCATGCGCCACCTGGAGAAGGATCTCGGCTCGACGGCGTTGCCCCGCGTCCCGGCCTCCCCGCAGCCGTTCACCATCGCCGAGTACTTCCCGACCCAGGGCGTCACCCCCTACCACGATCCCCGGCAGCACGCGGTCTCCCTCGCCTACGTCGTCCCGGTCGCGGGTGACTGCCGCCCCCGGCAGGACGCCCTCGACCTTGTCTGGTTCACCCCAGAGGAGGCCTCGTCCCCGCTGGTGCAGCAGGAGATGCTCGGCGGGCAGGGCGTCCTGCTGAAGCAGGCCCTCGCCCACGTCGGCTGCCTTTCCTGACCGCTCGCTCCCGTCCCTGCGCGGCCGCCCTCCCGCGCGGGCGCCCCTCGAGTGGTCGGTGCCGTCCGACCCGACCTCGGGGCGGAACGCCCTCGGGACCGGTGAACGGCCTGACGATCACGACGGTTCGCCCAGCCGGTCGGTGACGATCAGCTCCACGACCCGGTGGGGCTGCTCCCGCCTGACGGCGTGGAGGTTGGGGCCGTCACGGACGGACACCAGGTAGCAGCCGGAGCGTGGACCTATGGTCACCGTGGCGGCGCGCCGCCCCTGAGCGATCACGGCCAGTTCGGGCGGACGCCGGTCCGTCCGCGAGCGCAGGCCGGCCCGTCCGGGCCAGGCGGGAGCCCCCGGGCGGGCGGCGAAGAACCCCAGGCTCATCGTGTGGTGGCGGTGGGCGCGGATTCCCCGCTCGATCAGCAGTCGCTGCACGACCGCCAGCGCCCTGTCGTGGCGTTCCGCCGTCGCCTCGTCGACCATCCCCCGGGACTCAGCCCGCACCACACGCCGTGTCACCCATCCTCCAAGGTCGGACTCACCGGATCCGGACGGCGAGGGTCGCGGTTCTCACCATCGCGACGACCTTATGAAGAATCGCCACCACCAGTGTTCACGATTTCCCGTGAACAAAACGCCGGATAAGACTAGAAGGCCATTCGACTTTCCAGGCCGCGCAGCTGTTCGGGAACGGTCCGGTAATAGGTTCCCAACTGCCTGACGGCCTCTCTGGCCGTGGGGTGGAATCGCGCCATCTGTGGGGCGATTCGCTCGGCGTTGAGCACTCGTCTGAGCGCTTTGTCGTGTTCTTTGAGTAACAGGTGCGTCCTGGACATGTCGATTTCGTGATGCGCCCTGCGTTCGGCGTAGAGCCTGGAGGACGGCGTGAACCCCGAGTCGAGGCGAATCGCCGTGTCGTGGTCACCGAGTTCGGTCGCCACCGCGCATCCGTGGATCACCGCGTTGACGGGATTCACCTGCAGCCCGTACGGGTCGCGTCTCGGCCGCGCGTCGAGCCGCGCCGCCGCCTCCGCCGCGAGGCCGTGGTGCTCCCAGGCGTCCGCTCCGTGCCCCATCCGCGCGGCGGAGACGGCGGCGCGCAGGTGGAGGGAGCCGTAGACCTGCAGCCCCGCCGTCTCCGACCGGTCCACCTCACCCGCCGCCCGCTTCACCATGGTCAACGCGATGTCACCGGACCCCAGTGTGAGCAGCAACAACGCGCGCGACAGGGAGACCAAATGCCGCAGGTGCGGGTCGTCGGCGCGCGGCGCGGCGATCGCGGCCCGCTCGATGGCGACCTGCGCCAGGTCGCTGTAGCCCAGACGCCGGGTCAGGGACACCGCTATGGCGTACGCGTGGTTCAGCAGGCGCCACGCCCTCGGAGCGTCCGACTCGACCGCGTGGACCGTCAGCTCCTCGATGCTCGCGGGCAGGCGGGCACCGAGGCGGACGTGCGCGGCGGCCCCCTGTAGTTTCTGGAGTTTGACCAGCTCCGCGGCGAGCTCGTCGAGCGACCTGGGAGGAACCTCCAGCTCGGGGGAGACGTCGGCGTAGGCCAGGGCCCGCCTGATGGGGGGCATCGCCGCGTGCATCGCCTCGGTGCGCCTGTCCACCCCCCTGTCCGGCCCTCCGGGGGGCCGGCCGACGATCTCGGCGGCGTCGACCGTGCAGGCTCTCGCCACGGCCGCGACAAGCGATGGGGTGGCCCGCTTGTGACCCGCCTCCACCTGCGCGATCAAGCTACGAGAAACATTCGCTTTCGCCGCGAGACCGATTTGGGTGAGCCCTCTGCGTTTACGCGCCCTGGCGATTCGACGACCGGTGGATTCGCTCTCACCATCCGGATCGGGATCCCATTCCTGCCCTGTCATCCCGGCACCTCCCCGCGCTCGCGCGACATCTCCACGATAACGGCCCACCGGTTCCGCCGAGATGAACATTCCCGCTGAGCGGTTCCCTTTCCGGTGTGAAATCACCCGCCGGTCTTTTTCACAGGAAAACGATCATCGGATTGTCCGGGTTCCGCCGGATCGATCTTCCGGGGGGGCGCCGAGCGCGCGGGACCCGGGCCGGTGGGGACGGCCGCTGCGGTGACGGCCCCGCTTCCACGGCCCTCCCGAGGTTTCGCGCCACAGCTCGTGAAATCCGGGGAGCGCGGCGGACCCGTGGTGCGCGGCGGGTCCGTGCGGTGCGGAGTGGGGAGACCGTCACCGATCTGAGCTGGTTCGGCTGCTCACTGAGCTCCATATATGGCCTGTGGCAGAATGTGATGAATGCGGTTTCATGCTGACCTGCACATTCACTCGAAATACGCCCGGGCCTGCAGCAGAGACAGTGATCTGGAACATCTGACATGGTGGGCGCGGCGCAAGGGCGTCGCGCTGATGGGCACCGGTGATTTCACACATCCGGTGTGGTTCGAGCAGCTGCGCGAGAACCTCGTACCGGCGGAGCCGGGGTTGTTCCGATTGCGCGAGGAACGCGCTCCGGACGTCCTCGGTCCGCCGCCCGCCGGGGTGGCCTCCGACCAGGTGCGGTTCATGCTGTCCACCGAGGTCTCCACGGTCTACCGGCGCGGCGAGCGCACCCGCAAGATCCACCACCTGGTCTACATGCCGGGCTTCGACGAGGCCGCGGCGTTCAACGCGAGGCTCGAACGGATCGGCAACCTGAGCGCGGACGGGCGGCCCGTCCTCGGCATGGACTCCCGCGCCCTGCTGGAGATCACCCTGAGCAGCGGCGACGGCGCCTACCTGGTGCCCGCCCACGTCTGGACGCCGTGGTTCGGCGTCTTCGGCTCGAAGTCCGGGTTCGACACGATCGAGGAGTGCTACGGCGAGCTCTCCGAACACATCTTCGCGCTGGAGACCGGGCTGTCCAGCGACCCGGCCATGAACTGGCGGGTCTCCGCCCTCGACCGCTACCGGCTGGTCAGCCACTCCGACGCCCACTCGCCGCCCATGCTCGGCCGCGAGACCACGGTGTTCGAGACCGACCTCGACTACTTCGCCGTCCTGCGAGCGCTCCAGACCGGGGCCGGGTACGCGGGAACGACCGAGTTCTTCCCCGAGGAGGGCAAGTACCACGTCGACGGGCACCGCAAGTGCGACATCCGGATGGAGCCCGAGGAGACGCGCGGGCGCGACGGGATCTGCCCCGTGTGCGGGAAGCCGCTCACGGTGGGCGTGCTGAACCGGGTCCAGGAACTGGCCGACCGGCCCGACGGTTTCCGGCCGGAGGGCGTCGCGGGCTTCCGCAACCTCGTACCGCTGCCGGAGATCGTGGGCGAGATCCTCGACGTGGGGTCGAAGAGCAAGAAGGTCCTCAAGGAGGTCGACAGGCTCACCGCCGCCCTGGGGCCCGAGCTGGGCATTCTGGAGGACGTACCGGTCGACGACATCGCGGCCCACTCACCGCCGCTCGCGGAGGCCGTCGGGCGGCTGCGCCGCGGCGAGGTGATCCGGGAACCCGGGTACGACGGCACGTACGGCGTGATCAGGCTCTTCGAGCCGGGCGAGCTGGAGCGGGCGGACGAGGCCGCCGCCCCAACGCTTTTCTAGGCTTCCGTACCGCCTCCCGGCGCCCCGCTCACCGGAGCGCGCTCATCCTGGCGAGAGTGGCGGCGAAAAAGGACCGCGGGGCCTGCGCGGCCACCACGAACGCGTCCGCCGCGGTGTCCACGTCGGTGAGACGGGGCATCAGGGCGACGCTCAACCCGGCCTCCCCCAGCCTCCGCAGCTGGATCTCGCCGGCGGTCGGTTCCGACATCGGGACGCCGAGCAGGAGAGCGGGGTCGAGGGCGCGCAGCCCGAGCAGCCAGAACCCGCCGTCCGTCGCCGGGCCGAACACCGCGTCGTAGGCACTGAGCAGGGACAGCGCATAGACCAGCATGTCCGGGGTGACCTGCGGGGTGTCCATGCCGATGAGCACGACCGGCCCGCACAGGAGCCGGTGGGCGTCGTCGAGGGCCGCGGCGAGCCGCTCGTCCGGCCCGTTCCCGCGCTGCGGCAGCACCGTGAACCCGTGCGGGAGCCAGGGTCCCGGGGCGCCGTCGAGCGCGAGCACGCGCCGGGCGACCGGGACGCGGGCGACCGCGCGCAGCGTGTCCTCGAGGGCGGCGGCGGCCAGTGCCGCGGCCTCATGCGCGGTGAAGGGCGGGATCAGCCCGATCTTGGCCTTCCCGGCCACCGGCTCTCCGGCGATCACCACGACCTGCCCTCTGGGCAGCCCGCCCTGGGACGGTACGCGCCGCGATGGCTCACCCCAGGCTCTCTGGTTCCGGGACGCCTCGCCACGGAGTGTTTCGTCCCGGGAACCATGGAGTATTTCGTCCCGGGAGAGTTCGGCCCGGGTGTACGGAAACGGGCCGGTGCCGTACCGCCCGTTCCCCGCGCCGCTCATGCGTCCGCTCGATCGGCCATGACCCGGCGCGTCAGAGCCGCCCGCTCGTCCGGGCGGGGCGACACCACGTCGATCTCCATTGTTCGACGCTAAGACCGCCGGACGAGCTCACCCTTGAGGGACGGCGGCGCGCTGCCAAGAAATGACCAGTTCAGACCCATGGTCAGAGAATGATCGGAAATTCGGGCGGCCGGGTGCCGACGGCCCCCCGGCCGGCCCTCCCTCACATGGCCTGCGTGAACTCCTACATGGTCTGCGTGAACGTCCGGGAACTGCTCTCACTGCTGAGGTAGCTCTGGTGGCCCGGCCCCCACGTCCAGGTCTCCGTACGATCGCCCTTCCTGACGGTCACCGCCCCGAAGAGCGAGCACTCGCCCGGCACGGCGGGCCGGGGCGGGATGAGGGCGGCGGACGCGATCGGCGCGGTGAGCGCCACCGTGAGGGCGGCGAGGGCGGCGGTGGTGATACAGCGGGCAACGGACATGGGTTCTCCCATGACGTGCGGATGTTTCCACGGAGATATCGCCTTATTTCCGGAAAGACGAACCACATCGACCATCAAAACTCACACCGAGCCACATTCGGCACGACTATCCCTTTTATTCACTTATGTCCTCGCCGACACTCGGCGGCGAGAAGCCCTCCGGCTCACCCGGCGTCACGTCTGATCCCCGCGAAGAGCCGCTCGGCGGCGGCCCCGTCCCACGCGAGACGGTTCGGATCCTCGGGGTGCGGACGGGTGGGAACCGTGGAGAACGTCACCGAGCCGGGCTCGAACTTCGCCATGCCCCGCGCGATGGCGTACATCGTCCCCAGGTCGAGCCCGGCGTCGGTCCTGATCGACTTCTTCACCTCGGCGAGGAGGGCGGAGAGCGTCGTGGGCTCGTCCAGCAGACCGCTCGCCTTCATGACCAGCGCGTTCATGAACCGGTGCTGGCGCTTGATCCGCTCCAGGTCGGTCCCGTCGCCGAAGTTGCGGAGCCGCACGTAACCCAGCGCCTGCTCGCCGTTGAGCATGTGCCTTCCCGCGGGCAGCCGCAGCTTCGCCTTGCGATCGTCCACCGGCCGCGGCAGCGTGACCTCCACCCCGCCGAGCGCGTCGACCATGCCCTTGAACCCGGAGAAATGGATCTCCACCGCGTGGTCGACGTGGATTCCCGTGGTCGACTCGACCGTCTTCCACGCGCAGGACAGCCCGCCCGCGTGGAACGCCGAGTTGATCATGTCGGTTCTGGCCGGAAGCGCCGACCCGCCCGGGGACTCGCAGGCGGGGATGCGGACGATCGAGTCCCTGGGGATGTTGACGACCCGGGTCTTCCGCCGGAGCCACGGCCGGGCGTCGGCGTAGGCCAGGTCGTAGTGGCTCCGGCGGGCGAAGGCGACCAGGAACGTCTCGCCGACGAGATCTTCGGCGATCTCCGGGCCCAGCCGCCGGGAGACGTACCGGTAGAGCATCCCGGAGTAGCGGTCGAACAGCGCCGCGAACGCCTCCGGGTGGGTCCGCGACTCGTCGATGAGGTCGCAGTCGCGAGTCTGGGCGGTGAGTGGCGCGGTCATCGCGGGCACCATGGCATGAAGGCCGGCCTTCCCGTCGGAAAAGTGATCAGCGATGTATCGCCACGACCCCCCGACCGGGTTCACGGTCCGCGAGACGACCTGCCCGCGGACCGCGCCGGCTTCACCGGACCCGGCCTCGCCGGGCCGACCGGTCTCCGTCAACCGGCCTGCCTCAACCGGTCCGCGTCAGCCGGACCCCGTCTCGCCGTCGCCGATCGAGCGCAGGACGGCGTCGGGGACGACGAGGTCGGCGCGGGAGCGGGTGGTGGCGATGAGGTCGGCGTTGCGCTGGTCGGTTCCCAGCGCCCAGGCCACCGCCGCGTCGGGGTCCTTGCCGAAGCGCTCGTGCCGGGAGACGAGACGGCGCACGCGCTCGTCCGGGTCGAGGTCGCAGTACCAGACCTCGTGCAGCCAGGACCGCACGCGCACCCAGTCGCCCTGGTCGAGCAGCAGGTAGTTTCCCTCGGTGACGACGAGCCGGGCGGCCCGCGGGACCGGGATGCTGCCGGCGATCGGCTGCTCCAGGTCGCGCTCGAAGGCCGGCGCGTAGACCGGATCGTCCTCGTCCTCGCGCAGGCGGCGCAGGAGGGCCGCGTATCCGGCGGCGTCGAAGGTGTCCGGGGCCCCCTTGCGGTCGCGGCGCCCGAGCCGGTCGAGCTCGACGTCGGCGAGATGGAAGCCGTCCATCGGCACGTACGCCACCCACTCCCGCTCCGGCAGCCCGTCGGGAGGCGCCGGCCGCAGCAGGCGGACCAGGTGTTCGGCGAGGGTGGTCTTGCCCGCCCCCGGACCTCCGGTGACGCCGAGCAGCGCGCGGTGCCCCTCCCGTACGAGGGAACGCGCCCGGACCACCAGGTCGTCGAGGGATGTCATCGGGGCAGACCGCCCCGAACCGGGACAGCCGAGGTGGTCGTCATCTGAAAGAACGTAGCCGAGCCACCCGCCGACATCCAGCGCGGCCTGTACGCATCGACGGCGTGGTGCAACATTTCCGGGTTCTTCGGCGTCTAGGCCATGACGAGGAAGAAGGGACGGCATGTGGACGAAGAACCCGGTTTCGACGACTTCGTGGCCGAGCGGGGTGAGGCGCTGCTCCGCTACGCGTACGTTCTGACCGGTAACCCCCACGACGCCGCCGATCTCGCGCAGGAGGCGCTGACCCGGTTGCGCGGCGCCTGGCCGAGGGTGCGGCGCAAGAGCGACGCGCACGGTTACGCCCGGACGACGATGGCGCGGCTGCACGTCAGCATCTGGCGGCGACGCAGGCGCGAGCATCTCACCGGGGAGCCGCCCGAGCGGGCCTGGGAGGCGGTCTTCCCCTCCGAGGAGGACCAGGGGCTATGGCAGGAGCTGGCCGCGCTGCCCCGCAGACAGCGCGCCGTGCTGGTGCTCCGCTACTACGAGCAGCTGACCGACGCCGAGATCGCCGAGGTGCTCCGCATCTCGCAGGGGACCGTGCGCAGCCAGGCCTCCCGCGGCCTGGACAAGCTGCGGTCCTCCCTCTCCACCTCACCTGTGGCCCACGGGAGCACGCGATGACCGACATCGAAGACAAGCTCACCCGCGTTCTGACCGGGGCGGCGGACCAGGTGCCCGAGCGGGCGCGGGTCACGTTGTCCGCGGCGGTCAGGGCACGCCGCCGCCCCCGGCGGGCGCCCGCCGCGCTGCTCGCGGCGGCGGCCGTGGTCGTGGTGGCCGGTGGGGCGGGTACGGCGGTGCGGACTCTGGGCCCGTCGGCCGTGAAGCAGCCCGCGGTGAACTCCACCGACGCGCAGGGGCCGACGCCACAGCCGACTCCGGCACCCGAGGAGAAGCTGCCGCCGCCCATCGAGCGGGTATGGCCACGGGCCCTGCACAAGATCCCCGCCAAGCTGCCCGACGGCCGCGTTCACCACCCGCAGTCGCTTCTCGACGACCGCACGATGCTCGTCATGACGGGGAGGAGCGACGGGACGAGGCAGTTCCTGTGGACCTACGGCCTGGAGGGCGGCGGCCCCCGGCGGATCGCCGAGATCCCGACCAGGAACTCGACGCTCTACGCCGAAGACGTCACCGCGGGCGGCGGGGACGTCGTCTGGTGGGCGTCGTACAAGGATCCGGGCAGGCAGCGGGTCGCCCGGATCTGGACGGTGCCCGTCGGCGGCGGCACCCCTCGGAAGGTGGCCGACGTCCCGCTGGAGAACATCATGAAGAAGGGCCACATCGGGAAGCTGGAGGTGGTGGGCCGGGACGTGGTCTTCTCCCGCGAGAGCGGCGGGGTGTACCGGGTGCCGCTGCGCGGCGGCGAGCCGCGGGCGGTGCCGGGGACCGAGGGGCGGTACCTCCTGCGGTGGCCCTGGGTGGGCCGCCACACCGATCGTGACAATCTGCTCAAGCAGGGCGATCTGGCCAAGCTGATCGTCTTCGCCGAGCTGTTCAACGTCGAGACGGGGGAGCGGCGTGACGCCGTGGTCAAGCCCGACGAGAAACTCGTCAGGTGCGGGGTCAACCGGTGTTACGGCCAGAGTCTGCCCACGGGGGCCGGCCCACGCAACTTCGTCCGCGACCGCGACGGCTCCCGGGAGCGGACGCTGCCTCCCGATGTCCAGCTGGACGACCAGCCCGGCCTGGAGCGGTTCTACAAGAGAATGCCCATGGACGGCGGCGTCTTCCTCTACGACCTGGTCACCGGCACGTCCGCCGATCTGGGCGTACGCCAGGACAAGAGGGGAGGCATGCTCATCCCCGACGGCGGCTTCGACCGGCTGATGACATACCGGGTCGGGAAGAGGATGTACGTCGTGGACCTGGCCGCCATCAGGTGAGGGAGGGAAGGGCCGGGGCTCGTGCCCGGCCCCGTCTCTCGGGGAGCATCCGGGGATCAGCCGGAGTCGGCGTTGAAGGACAGCTCGGAGGTCACCCGGTAGCGGTCGCCGCGGTAGATCGAGCGGGTGAACTCGACGATCCGGCCGCCGACGTCGCGGGTGGTGCGCTCGAAGAGCAGGGCCGGGGCGTGCTGGGGGACGTGGAGGAGCTCGGCCTCGGTCTCGTCGGTGACGGTGGGCTCTATCGTCTGCACGGCGCTGCGGACGTCGACGTTGAAACGTTCCCGTAGCAGCCGGTAGAACGAGCCCGACTCCATGTCGGCCGGGACCAGGCCGTCGACCAGGGCGTACGGCAGGTGGATGCGCTCGATCGCCATGGGCTCGTCGTCGACGACGCGCAGCCGCACGACTCTCAGGACGGGGTCGGCGGGAGAGAGCTGGAGGCGGGTGGCGAGCCTGGCGCCCGCGGGGGTGGAGCCGAACTCCAGGATCCGGCTGAGCCAGTTGCCCTCGGCGGGCGGCGCGTAGAACGAGTTGCCCGTGGTCGAGGCCAGCGCCTGGGTGACCCGGTGCGGTCCGGTGAACGTGCCGCGCCCGTGCTCGCGGACGAGCAGCCCCGACATGACCAGATCGTCGATCGCCGCGCGCACCGTGGGCCGGGAGACCCCGAGCTCCTTGCAGAGATCCCGCTCGGAGGGGATCGCCTCGCCCGGCTTCATGTCGGCGATGAAGTCGAGCAGGACGTCGCGCACCCGGTCGCGCTTGAGCCCGGACCTCATGTTTAGAGTCACCGCCCCAGCTTACCAAGACCTTACCTATTTGTTACCTGTCGTCCTCGAAAAAACAGGCCTTGACGGCAGAAGTGGTAAGAGCCACCCTATGCGAAGCAGGCCAATTACTTACCAATATCTGACCTCTGGGAGTACCGATGGGGTACCGCCTCCGCGCCACCGCGGCAGTGTTGACACTCGCCGCAGGCCTCACCGCATGCGGCTCCTCCGAGCCGTCCCCCTCCACGGACTCGCCCGGCTCGGCCGGCACCGGGCAGGGCACCACGAACCTGACCGTGTGGGTCATGCGCGACAGCTTCTCCGACGCCCTGCTCGACCGCTTCCGCGCCGACTACCGGGCGGCCCACCCCGGCGTCGCCCTCGACATCCAGATCCAGGAGTGGGACGGCATCGGCCAGCGGGTCACCAGCGCCCTGGCCAGCAACGACGCCCCGGACGTCATCGAGGTCGGAAACACCCAGGTCGCCGAGTACGCCGCCAGCGGCGGGGTGAAGGACCTCACCGGCAAGATCACCGACCTGGGCGGCGCCGACTGGCTGCCCGGCCTGGCGGAACCCGGCAAGATCGACGGACGCCAGTACGGCATCCCGTGGTACGCCGCGAACCGGGTGGTCATCTACAACAAGGACCTGTTCTCCAAGGCCTCGATCACCTCGCCGCCCAAGACCAGGGACGAGTGGCTGGAGGTCACGGCCAAGCTCAACAAGGGCGGTGACCAGGGCATCTATCTGCCCGGCCAGAACTGGTACACCCTCGCGGGATTCATCTGGGACGAGGGCGGCGACCTCGCCGTCAACGAGGGCGGCACCTGGAAGGGCGGCCTCGGCACCCCCCAGGCGCAGGCCGGGGTCGAGTTCTACCGGAAGCTCCAGGCGCTGGGCAAGGGCCCCAAGGACTCCGACGAGGCCAAGCCGCCGCAGGCCGACGTCTTCGCCAAGGGCGACGTCGCCCAGCTCATCTCCGCCCCGGGCGGCGCGGTGGCGATCGAGAAGGCCAACCCGGACCTCAAGGGCAAGCTCGGGTTCTTCCCCATCCCCGGCAAGACCGCCGACAAGCCGGGCGCGGTGTTCACCGGCGGCTCCGACCTGGTCATCCCCGAGGCGTCGAAAAACCCCGAGGCGGCGTACGAGGTGGTCAAGGCGCTCGCGGGCGAGAAGTTCCAGACCGACATGGCCAAGGAGATGAGCTATGTACCCAACCGCGTCTCCCTCGCCGGCGTGCTGAGCGACAACGAGGCGACGGCCGCGATGGCCGCGGGCGCCGCCAACGGGCACGCCACCCCCAACTCCCCCAACTGGGCGGCGGTCGAGGCCAAGAACCTGATCAAGGAGTATCTGACCAGGGTGCTCACCGGAGGCGACCCCGCCACCGAGGCCGCCGCGGTGGACCAGGGCATCGCCGAGATCCTCAACACCAAGTCCTGACACCCGTCCACCGCACACCGGCCCGCGGGAAACCGCACCGAACCCCCACCCGTCCGTACCGCTCGCCCGCTCCGAGGAGTGCCATGCCCGCTGCCCCCCAGGCCCCGGCGGGGCGCCCGACACGGCGGCGCGCCCGCGACAGGGACGCCTCCGCTCCCGAGCAGCCCGAACAGTCCGGGCAGTCCGGACGACCGGGACCGCCCGGGCGGCCGGGACCGTCCTCGGCGCGATCCGGGGCGCGGCCGTCCCGGATCGCCGGTCTCTGGCCCTACCTGCTGATCGCGCCCACCCTGGCGGGTACCGCCTACCTGCTGCTCTACCCGCTGATCCGCAGCGTCGTCATCTCCTTCCAGCACTTCAGGACCGGTGAACTCATCCGGGGCGGCGCGGAGTTCGTCGGCCTGGGCAACTACGCGGAGGTGCTCGGCGGGGCGGAGTTCTGGGCCGTGGTGCGCAGGACCCTGGTCTGGACGGCCGTCAACGTCGTCCTGATCATGGTCATCTCCACCGCGGTGGCCCTGATGATCGCCCGCCTGGGCCGGGGGATGCGCCTGGCCGTGCTGGGCGGCCTGGTGCTCACCTGGGCCACCCCCGTCCTCGCCGCCACCACGATCTTCCAGTGGCTGTTCCAGTCGCGGCTGGGGGTGGTCAACTGGCTGCTGGTCACGCTGGGGTTCGAGTCCTTCAGGGACTACACCTGGTTCGCCGACGGCACGTCCACCTTCGCCATCCTGGTCGCCCTGGTCGTCTGGCAGTCCGTGCCGTTCGCCGCCCTCACCCTCTACGCGGGGCTGACCACCATCCCCTCCGAGTTGTACGAGGCCGCGCGGATCGACGGCGCGAGCGGGCGGCAGGTCTTCACCGCCGTCACCTTCCCCATCCTGCGACCGCTCTTCGGGCTGATCGCCTCGCTGGAGGTGATCTGGGTGTTCAAGTGCTTCGCCCAGATCTGGGCGATCAGCAAGGGCGGCCCGGGAGAGGCCACCACCACGCTGCCCGTCTACGCGTTCCAGGTCGCGCAGTCGCTCCACAAGTACGACCTCGGCTCGGCGATCTCCACCCTCACCGTGCTGATCCTGATCGCCCTGCTGATCACCCACCTCCGGCGGATGCTCAAGCACGAAGGGGAGGAACCGTGACAGTCCTGACGCCCGGCCGCCTGACACCGGGCCGCACACCGCCCGGCCGCCTGACACCGGGCCGCCTGCTGCGCCGCGCGCCGCTGAACCTGACGGCCCTGGCCGTGCTGGCCGTCTCGGTCTTCCCCGTCTACTGGATGGTGCTGACCGCGTTCAAGCCCACCAGGGACATCCAGTCGCAGACCCCGACCTTCTGGCCCGCCAACCCCACCCTGGATCACTTCGCCACCGCGGTGAGCGCGGACGGTTTCTGGACGTTCTGGCGTAACAGCCTCACCGTCACCGCGAGCGCGGTGCTTCTCGCCCTGGTGGTCGCGCTGCTCGCCGCGTTCGCGGTGGCCCGGATGCGCTGGCGCGGGCGCAAGGCGTTCATCCTGATGGTCTTCATCGCCCAGATGGCCCCCTGGGAGGCGCTGCTGGTGTCGATGTTCATCATCGCCCGCGACACCAACATGCTCGACAAACTGTCGATGCTCACCCTGATCTACTTCATGACGACACTGCCGTTCACCATCGTGACCCTGCGCGGGTTCCTCGCCGCCATCCCCCCCGAACTGGAGGAGGCGGCGCTGATGGACGGGTGCGACCGGGCGGCCGCCTTCCGCCGGGTGGTCCTGCCGCTGCTCGCCCCCGGCCTGATGTCCACCTGCCTGTTCGGCTTCATCACCGCGTGGAACGAGTTCGCCTTCGCCAACGCACTGATCATCAAGAACCAGGACGATCGGACCCTGCCGGTCTGGCTCTCCTCCTTCAGCAACGTCTTCGGCACCGACTGGGGAGCCACCATGGCCGCCTCGACCCTCTTCATGCTTCCGGTGCTGCTGATCTTCCTCGTCCTGCAGCGCAGGGTCACCTCGGGAATGATCGCCGGCGCCGTCAAGGGGTGAGCGGCCCTCCCCCGGCCCTCTCCCCGCCACGCCCTGCTCCTCGCCCCGCTTTCCCACCGCCGCGCCTTCTTGCCGCCATGCCCTCTCACAGCCATGCCCTCCCTCCCACCGTCCACAGGCGTGCCCTCCCGGGACGCCGCGAAGGGAAGACCAACGTGATCATTCCGAGGCCACGGGAAGTGGCCGTCGACGGAGGCTCCGTCGCGTTCCGGCGGGACCTCCTGCGGCTGATGCCCGACGACCCGTCCCTCGACGAGGAGGGCTACCGCCTCGACGTCTCCCCCTCCGGCGTCGAGCTCACCGCCGGCGGCCCGGCCGGCCGCTTCTACGGCACGCGGACCCTCTCCCAGCTGGGGCCGCTGATCCCGTACGGGACGATCGAGGACCGGCCGAGGTTCGCCTGGCGCGGGGTGATGCTGGACGTCGCCCGGCACTTCATGCCCAAGGCGTTCATCCTGCGCCTCGTCGACCTGCTCGCCGAGCACAAGCTCAACGTGCTGCACCTGCACCTCACCGACGACCAGGGATGGCGCCTGGAGATCGAGCGCTACCCCCTGCTCACCGAGGTCGGCGCGCGGCGCGGCGGCTTCTACACGCGGGACGACGTACGGGAGATCGTCGCGTATGCGGCGGAGCGCTTCGTCACCGTGGTGCCCGAGATCGAGATGCCCGGCCACGCCCAGGCCGCCATCGCCGCCTACCCGCACCTGGGCAACGACCCGTCCCGCGCGGTGGAGGTCTGGTCGGAGTGGGGGATCAGCGAGCACGTCCTCAACCTCGAGGAGTCCACCGTCCGCTTCTGCCAGGACGTGCTCGACGAGGTCTGCGAGCTCTTCCCGAGCCCGTACGTGCACGTCGGAGGGGACGAGTGCCCCACCACCG
Source organism: Streptosporangium sp. G12 (assembly GCF_052983175.1). NCBI lineage: Bacteria > Bacillati > Actinomycetota > Actinomycetes > Streptosporangiales > Streptosporangiaceae > Streptosporangium > Streptosporangium sp. G12. The sequence continues at coordinate 23,348 of NZ_JBRIQO010000017.1, forward strand.
AGTGGGAGCGCAGCCCCCGGGCGCGGCAGCGGCTGGCGGAGCTGGGGCTGGCGGGCCCCCGGGACGCGTGCGCCTGGTTCATCGGCCGGATGGCCGCGCACCTGGAGAAGCACTCGCGCAAGCTGGTCTGCTGGGACGAGCCCGAGCGCGAACCGACTCCCGGCACGACCGTCATGGTCTGGCGCGACGAGCAGGCCGAGCGCGGCGGCAACGACATCATCCTGGCGCCGCACACGCGGACCTACTTCGACTACCGCCCCTCGGCCGCGCCCTTCGACGACCAGCCGGCCGATCCGGACCGGCCGACCGTCCAGGAGAGCGTCCTCACCCTGGCCGACACCTACGCGTTCGCACCCGACCCGGCCGCGCGGGGCGTGCAGTGCCAGCTGTGGACCGAGTACATGCCCACACCGGAACGGGTCGAGTTCATGGCCCTGCCCAGGATGTGCGCCTTCGCCGAGGTCGCCTGGGGCTCGCCCGGCGACTATCCCGACTTCCTCCGGCGGCTCGGCCCGCACCTCGCCCGGCTCAGCGCCCAGGGCGTCCGCGGCGGCCCGCTCATCCCCTAGATCCGGCACCTCCCGGGAAGCACCCAGGAAAGGAAAGAAAGTGCGCAGAAAGCTGTTACTCGGCGGACTCGTGTCCGCCATGCTGCTCGCGATGGTGGGCGTCGCGGCCAACCCGGCCAGCGCCCAGCAGTCCCTCAGGCTCCAGTACAAGACGAGCGCCACCGGAGCGACCGCCGACCAGGTCGAGCCGTGGTTCAACCTGGTCAACGGCGGCACCTCGGCCGTGTCGCTGAGCGGCGTGAAGATCCGCTACTACTTCAAGGCGGACGCCGGATCGCCGCAGTACCGTTTCGCGTGCTCGTGGGCGGTGGTCTCCTGCTCCACGGTCACCGGGACCTTCGGCACGCTCTCCCCCGGTACGGCCACCGCCGACCGCTACCTGGAGGTGGGCTTCACCTCCGGGAACCTCGCGGTCGGGGCGCAGACCGGTGACCTGCAGCTGCGCTTCCACCGCTCCGACTGGCAGCGGCTGACCCAGAGCGACGACTACTCCTTCGGCCCGGCGCGCACGACATACGCCGACTGGACCAAGGTGACCGTCCACCAGAACGGCGCCCTGGTCTGGGGCACCTCCCCCTCGGGCGGTGGCGGCGACCCGACCCCGACGCCCACCCCGACGATCACGAACCCTCCCGGAGGGAGCGGGGTGGTGTTCGACGACTTCACGTACAACAACGCCGACGACCCCAACATCTCCGCGCACAACTGGACCGTGCGCACCAACACCGGCGGCCCCGGCGTGCCCGGCGCCGGCTGGCCCAAGCAGAACGTGACCTTCCCCACGGTCTCCGGGACGAACAAGGCGCTGCAGCTCAAGGCCGTCACCGACGGCACCGCCTCGGGCACCCAGCAGTCGGAGGTGCTGCACCAGCGCAAGTTCCTGGAGGGCACCTACGCGGCCCGGGTGAAGTTCTCCGACACCCCGGTCAGCGGCCCCGACGGGGACCACATCGTGCAGACCTTCTTCACGATCACTCCGCTCGCCGCCGACATGGATCCCGACTACAGCGAGCAGGACTTCGAGTATCTGCCCAACGGCGGCTGGGGCGAGCCCGCCAACATCATGTACGCCACGTCGTGGGAGACCTACCGCAACGAGCCCTGGCAGGCGGTGAACGTGCACACCGAGGTCAGGCAGAGCTACGCGGGCTGGCACGACCTGGTCCTCCAGGTCTCCGGCGGCCAGATCAGGTACTACATCGACGGCGCCCTCTTCGCCGAGCACGGCGGCGACTACTACCCGGAGACGGTCCAGTCGGTGAACTTCAACCTCTGGTTCATCAGCGGCGGCCTGGTCGGCAGCTCGACCTCGCGTGACTACATCCAGCAGGTCGACTGGTTCTACCACTCCAAGAACGAGGTCGTCGCCCCGGCCACCGTCCTGAGCCGCGTCAACAACTACCGCTCCGCCTCGACCACCTGGGTCGACACCGTCCCCAACCCCTAACCGCCCTCCCGAGTGCGAGTACGGCCCGCGGTCTCCCCAGACGCGGGCCGTACGGCTTCCTCGGTGACCGGCGCCCGGAGAGTCCGGACCTGGGGGGAGAGCAGCGCCGCGAACGTGGCGACCACGACGAGACCGGAGCAGCCGAGAAGGGCGGTGCCGGGACCGATCGCGGCGGCGACGGGACCGGCGACGAGGATGCCGAGGGGCGCCAGGGCCAGGGACCCGAACCAGTCGTAGGAGCTGACGCGGGAGAGCGCGTCGGGAGGCACCTCGCGCTGCATGGTGGTGGTCCACAGCACGCCGAACACGTCCCCGGCCACCCCGGCGGCGAACATCGCGACCACGATCGTCCACAGCGGCGCCCCGGCCCCGAGGAGCACCATCGGCAGCGCCGTGGGAAAGGTGGCCAGCACCGCGAGGAGCATGGGGCGCCGGGGCCGCAGGCGCGCGGCGAGGCCCGCGCCCGCGACGGTTCCCAGCGCCTGGGCCGTGACGATCAGCGCCCAGGAGCCCGCTCCTTCCAGGTCCCGCTCGGCGATCAGGGGACCGAGCACGCCGACGTTGGCCCCGACGGCGGCGACGACGAAGGCGTACTGGAGCACCACGACCCACAGCCACTGGCGTGAGACGAACTCCCGCCAGCCGTGCCGCAGGTCGGACCAGCCGGATCCCACGGACACCCGGAGGCGTCGGGGCAGGCGCATGGCGCGGATCAGCACGGCGCTGACGAGGAACGAGACGGCGTTGAGCGCCAGGGCCCACCCGGCGCCGACCAGGGCGACGGCGACACCGGACAGCGCCAGCCCCAGCACCATGGCGCCGTTCCTCGCGACCCCGAGCAGGGCGTTGGCCTCCTGCAGCCTCTCCCGGGGCACGACCTCCGGCACCACGCCCGTCATCGCCGGTACGAACAGGGCGGTGGCCACCCCCGCCAGGGTCGCCAGCAGCGCCACCGCCGGGATCGGCGCGTCGCCGGTCAGGAGCATCACCGCCAGCCCGCCGTACGCGGCGGTGCCCAGAACGTCGGCGATCACCATCAGGCCTGACCGGGAGAACCGGTCGGCCAGCACGCCGCCGACGAGGATGAGCAGCAGCTGCGGCACGGCCTGGCAGGCGAGCACCAGCGACAGCTGCGCGGGGGTGCTCCCGGGGATCGCGAGCACGCCGAACGCCAGGGCCACCCGGGCGAAACCGTCCCCCAGCACGGAGATCGTCCGAGCCGAGGCGAGCAGGACGAAGCGCCTCTCTCCCAGCAGGGCCGCGGTGGGAGAGAGCGTCGCCATGTCACGTCAGCGTAGACGCGAAAGCGTCACCGGCGGCATACCAGGGAGACCTGCCGGTCCGAGGTATGGAGCGGCGTGGCCGTACGCGACGCGGGGAGAAGGGCGAGGCCGAGACGGCGAAGGGGGACGGCGCGGAAGGCCTGCGGAGCGAGCTCGGGACACACCCGCGAGGCGGCGCGGAAGACCGACAGAGCGAGGTCAGGACACTCGCGAGGCGGCGCGAAGGGCCGACAGGGCGTACTCGATGGCCCGGCGACCGGACTCCAGCATCTCCTCCGGTGAGGCGCCGTTGCTCATGCTGACGAAGGCGGCGAGCTTGCCCCCGCCGACCACCGCGCCGACGAGCGCCGACGCCTCGACGAGGCTCAGCTCCTCCGGGAACGCCCGCTGCAGGGCCTCGGCCAGCTCCCGCTGGCTCTCGAACAGGAGCAGCAGGCCGCGCGCCCGCAGCGAGGGGACGGTCATGACGAGGTAGTTGGCCGGGCCTATCTCGCTCTGGAGCTGCTCGTCGAGGGCGAGCGTGGCGAAGCCGGAGGCGACGGCGCGGGTCAGCAGGTCGATCGCCCGGTCTCCCGGACGGGGCTCCGCGATCACCTTCAGCACGCGATCGAGGCCGTCGCGCGTGTTGGAGAAGATCACGTCTTCCTTGCTCGCGAAGTAGCTGAAGAAGGTGCGCGTCGAGACGTCGGCGGCCGCGGCGATCTCCGAGACGGTGGTCTGCTCGTAGCCCTTCTCCATGAAGAGCTCCAGCGCGGCGGCGACGAGCGCGTGCCGGGTGCGGAGCTTCTTGCGTTCGCGCAGTCCCGGGACCTCACTCATGCGGGCAGCTTAATACATCTGAGCATACTTTGCATGTATTGTAATTTTGCACTTGATGTAGTTTTCTGGACGGGACGAAGCGCATCACCGCAGAGGAGCGCGAGATGACACAGTCCCACCCCGCCCACCCGGAAGCGGTCACCTTCCCCTTCGGACGCCCCAGCCCCTTCGAACCGCCCGAGCGCCTGGCCTCGCTGCGCGAGGAGCGGCCCGTCGCCCCGATGGCCTACCCGGACGGCACGACGGGCTGGCTGGTGACCGGCTACTCCGCCGTACGGGCGATCCTCGCCGACCCCCGGTTCAGCTCCCGGCGCGAGCTGCTGAACGTCCCGGTGCCCTTTCCGCTGATGCAGGAGATGCGCCGCCCGGCCGACCCCGGCCTGTTCATCCGGATGGACCCGCCCGACCACACCCGCTACCGCAAACCGCTCACCGCGCAGTTCACGGTGCGGCGGATGAAGCAGCTGGAGCCCAGGATCCAGGAGATCACCGAGGAGCGGCTCGCCGCGATGGAGAAGGCCGGACCTCCCCAGGACCTGGTGCGGGAGTTCGCGCTGCCCATCCCCTCGCTGGTGATCTGCGAACTGCTCGGCGTCCCGTACGCCGACCGCGACGAGTTCCAGCGGTCCACCGCGGTGCTGCTGAACCTGGAGTCCTCCGTCGAGGACATCCGCGCGACGATCGTCCGTTTCGGCGCGTTCTTCCTCCGGCTCATCGAGGCCAAGCGGGCCGACCCGGCCGACGACCTGCTCAGCGGGCTGATCACGAGCGGCGAGCTGACCGACGAGGAGCTGAGCAACATCGGGTTCCTGCTGCTCGCCGCCGGGCACGAGACGACGGCGAACATGCTCGGCCTCGGCACGTTCGCCCTGCTCCAGCACCCCGACCAGCTCGCCGCGCTGCGCGCCGACCCCTCGCTGATCGACAACACGGTCGAGGAGCTGCTGCGCTACCTCGGGATCATCCACGTCGGCCCGCTCCGCGCGGCCCTGGAGGACGTCGAGGTGGAGGGGCAGCTCATCAGGGCCGGAGACCCGGTGACCCTCTCGCTCCTGGCCGCCAACCGCGATCCCGCGCGTTTCTCCGACCCCGACCACCTGGACATCACCAACCCCGCGACCGGGCACCTGACGTTCGGGCACGGGCTGCACCAGTGCCTCGGCCAGCAGCTCGCCCGCGTGGAGATGCGCACCGCGTTCCCGATGCTGTTCGACCGTTTCCCCGGCCTGCGCCTCGCCGTGCCGGCGGATGAGGTCCCGATGCGGGACACGATGTCCATCTACGGTGTACGGGAGCTGCCGGTCAGATGGTAGGAGGGGACATGAAGGTCACCACGGACGTGGCGCGGTGCATCGGAGCGGGCATGTGCGTGCTCACCGCGCCGGAGGTCTTCGACCAGAGCGAGGACGAGGGCACCGTCGTGCTCCTCGACGAGACGCCCCCGCCCGAGCTGCACGCCGCCGCCCGCCGGGCCCGGCAGCTGTGCCCCTCGGGCGCCATCTCGGTGAGCGATCCGGACGCCTCCCCGGCCCGGTAGTGCTTTGCCCGGTCAGCCCGTCGTGGCCGGCCGGGCCGGCTTCGGCACCCCGCATCCGGCCTTGATCGGTACCGCCAGGACGGCTAGCCTGATCGCCGTGCTGCCGGAGGGCGGGGCCGAGGCGATCGCGTCACGTGGGAAGGGTCCCGGCCACGACGAGCCGCTCGACCAGGCCGCCACGGAGTTGGGGACCGACTGACGATGAGCGCGGAAGAGGATTTCAGGCAGGTCGGCGCCGAGCTGGCCGACCTGGGTGTGGGGATCTCCAAGATGATGGGGAGTCCCGCGCTGAAAGATCAGGCGGGGAAGGTGTTCGCGAGCCTGCAGCGCGACGGCGCGATGGTGTTCCGGCTGGTCAGGGACACCCCCGAACACACAGCCGCGCTCCAGCTGGCCGGGGCGTCCCTGTTCGACCCCTCGGGGCGGGGCAGGGCGATGAAGGACTGGGTGGTCGTGCCCCACTCCTCGGCCGAGAAATGGACGGATCTGGCCGAGGCCGCCCTCAGCCGTCCACGCTGATCGGCAGGCCACGTCGGCTTCGGCAGACCTGCCATATCGACTTCGGCAGATCTGCCACTCAGGGCATCCATACGCTGATGACAGGTGATCGCCCAGGTTGACGCGTCGGAGAATACCCATGGAGGCAGTGGGCAGCTCCTGGACGTGACCCGACTGGCGCGACGCCCCACAGCGCCGCGCGACGCCGGTCAACGGCGGCTCCGCCGTTTCCCGACCCCGAGACAAAGCTATGCCGACCTGCGGCGGCCGGACGAGACCTGGCTGAGCTGAAGGACGCTCATGCCGAACATCAGCACGCCCAAGGGGACGTGCAGGGCCTTCATGTGCGCGATGCCCAGCGCCACCTGCGCCAGCGTGAGCCCCAGGAACCCGGCCGCGTACAGGATGGGCCTGGGCGAGCCGCCGCCCGGCCGCCACACCAGGATCGCGGCGACCAGGTGCAACACCGCCACGGTGAACACCCCGTACGCCGCGGCACTGTGCAACGCCTGTCCGCCGGGTGAGGACAGCAACAGTCCGGCGGTGACCGGCGCGGCGAAGAGGGCCAGGGTCTGCAGGGTGATCGCGACACGCAACAGCACGGGTGACTCCTTGACGGCTGCGGGACGGGGTGAGACGGCGACGATCCGCGTGCTGGAGGGCGTCCCGGCAGTCCGGCGACACGACCGCCGGGAACGTGAGGCGCCGCGCCGGCCTCACACGACACGGCCTCCCTCGTCGTGCTCGGGTCGACGACCCCGGCCGGGCGCGTCGCGGACCTGACGCCGATGCTGTGGCCCCGCTGTCCAGGGCCGGAGCTTGTCGGGATTGCGCACCGCCCAGATGTGCTTGATCCGGTCGCCCGCGATGTCGAACGCCATCACCATCACGACGACGCCGTCCTGCTGGGCCACCAGACCGGGCTGACCGTTGACCGTACGCTCCAGGAACGTCAGGTCGGGCGCCCTGCCGGCGAGGTCGACGGCGTAGCGCACGACCTGCTCACCGCCTTCGAGAGGGTGGAGCACGGCGCTGACCAGGCCGCCGCCGTCGGCGATCACCGTGACGTCGGGGTCGAGGAGACCGACGAGGGCGTCGATGTCCTTGGCCTCCCACGCCTGCTTGAAGGCCCTGACGATGTCGGCGCGCCGGGCCGCCGGGGTCGCGGGAGCGTGCGAGGCGCGAACGCGACGGCGGGCCGAGGAGGCCAGCCGGCGGCAGGCCGCCGGGGTACGGCCGACGATCTCGGCCACTTCGGCGAAGGGGTAGCGGAAGACGTCGTGCAGGATGAACGCGACGCGCTCGGCCGGGGTCATCGATTCGAGCACGACGAGGAAGGCCATGTTGATCGACTCGTCCAGGGTGACCCGGTCGGCCGGGTCGGCCGGGTCGGCCGTGGTGCCGCCCGGCCGCCCGCCGGTCCACTCCCCTCGGTCGGGCAGCGGCTCGGGGATCCACTCACCCACGTAGCTCTCGCGCCGGGCCCGTGCCGAGCCGAGCAGGTCGAGGCAGACGCGGCCGGCGACCCTCGTCAGCCAGCCGCCGGGCGATTCGATGGCCTCCCGCTGCTGCGGGGACATGGCGTACCAGCGGGCGTAGGTCTCCTGTACGACGTCCTCGGCGTCGGCCAGGGAGCCGAGGAGCCGGTAGGAGAGATTGATCAGCTGACGCCGCTCGCTCATGATCGCGCTCAGGTTCGGATCGAGCCGGTCGTCTTCCGGCTCGGATGGGGTGGTCACGGTGTCGCCGGCTCCCTCGGTCATGTCTGTTCTCACCGGAACGACGAGACAGCCCCCCGGAATGTGAGGCCGGCGGCCTCGCTCGACGGCATCCATCGGGCCGCCAAGCTCGCCGACATGATGTCCGTCACCCAGCTCGACCAGTGGGACGCGCACGTTGCCTCTATCGCTGACGTGGCGGTCTGCCCGATTCTCACGCTCGACGCCGCCAAGTGGGTGCAGCCGTCCAGCGCCCTGGACAACCCGCTGCACATCATCGAGATCGCCGCCCCTGACCGGTAAAAACGGTTACACCCGGTCGTACTCGCGGGCGTATCGGGCCGCTTCGTGCCGGGTGCGGGTCTGGGTCTTGGGCCGGGTGGCCACCCGCCCGCCCGCCTCAGGCGCGCGGGCCCGGAACGCGGCGGAAGGTGAAGGGCTCGCTCTCGCGGCCCGGGATCACGAACCAGCACTCGCCGGTGCCGTCGCTGTCGAGCAGCCGGACGAACGTGTCGACGACGGACGAGACGTCCAGGATCGGGAAGCCGAGTTGCTCCAGCACCGCCTTTCCCCCGCCGAGGATCGCGGTGTCGGCGAACGACGGGCAGAGGCCCTGTACCTTGATCCCCTGCGGCCGGAGGTCCTCGCCGAGCGAGCGGACGAGGCCGACGACGGCGTGCTTGTTGGCGGCGTAGACGGGGTCGGACGGGATGCCGACGATGCCCGCCATGCTCGCGGTCGCCACGATCGTGCCGCCGCCCGCCGCGCGCAGGGCCGGGATCGCGGCGTGCACCCCGAAGACGACGCCGTCGAGGTTGACGCCCATCGCCTGGCGGTAGCGCCGGACGTCGAAGTCCTCTCCCAGCCCGAAGCCCGTGGCGATGCCCGCGTTGAGGAAGGCGAGGTCGAGCCTGCCGTACCGCTCGACCGCGGTCGCCACCGCCGCCTCGTTGTCCTCCAGCCGCGACACGTCGCAGTGGACGTACGTCGCGCCCAGCTCGTCCGCGAGCTTCCCGCCCGCGACGTCGTCGATGTCGGCGAGCACGAGGCGGGCCCCGCCCTCGGCCAGCCGCCGGGCCACGCCCGCGCCGATGCCGTTGCCGCCGCCGGTGACGAGGGCGACCCTGCCCTCCAGATCGTCGCCGCGGACCACGTTGAACGCCTCCGCCGAGATCTCCGGCCCCTTCGCGCCCAGCCCGCTGAGCAGTCCGCCACCGCCGCCGCCCGCGGTGAACCCGCCCGTCTTCTCCGTACTCACAGCGGCAACCCTCCGGTGGCGGCGTTGGTCGAGCCCGTACTCCGGTACGCCGCGATCGTACGCTCGGCGATGCGCATCTGGTGGATCTCGTCGGCCCCGTCCGCGAAGCGGGCCCAGCGGGCGTGCTGGAGCATCTTGGCCAGCGGGGTGTCGGTCGAGTAGCCGAGCGCGCCGTGCACCTGGATCGCCCGGTCGACGATCCGGTTGAGGCTGTTGGCCACGAAGTGCTTCGACATCGAGACCTCGGTCCGGAAGTCCTCACCCTTGTCGATCTTCGAGGCGGCGTGCAGGACCATCAGCTTGCACTGGTACAGCTCCATGGCCGAGTCGGCGATCAGCCACTGGATGCCCTGTTTCTCGGCGAGCAGCGACCCGTGGCTGTAGCGGTTGAGCGCGCGGTCGACCATCATGTCGAGCGCCGTCTCGGCCTGGGAGATCCAGCGCATGCAGTGCGCCAACCGTGCCGGGCCCAGCCGGTACTGGCCGAGCCGGTGGCCGTTGCCGCGCCCGCCGAGGATCTGGCTGTCGTGCACCCGCAGGTCGGTGATGACGATCTCGCTGTGGCCGGTGGAGCCGTGCATCGTCTCGACCTCTCGGACGTCGTTCCACCCCTCCTGCGGGAGGTCGACGAGGAAGGCCGTGTTGCCGCCGCGCGAGCCCTCGGGCACGTCGAGTTCGGTCTTGGCGATGAGGATGGCGAAGCTCGACCGGCGGGCGTTGGAGATGAACCACTTGTGGCCGTTGATGACCCACTCCTCGCCGTCCTTGACGGCGTGGGTGCGGATGAGCGTGGGGTCGGAACCGGCCACCTCCGGCTCGGTCATCGCGAAGCACGACATCTTGTGGCCCTTGAGCAGCGGCTTGAGATACCTCTCCCGCTGCTCGTCGGTCCCCCAGTGCAGCAACGTGTGCATGTTGCCCTCGTCGGGCGCCGAGCAGTTGAGGACCCACGGCCCGAGCCGGGTCTTGGCCGCCTCGGACTGCACCATGGCCAGCTCGACGTGGCCGAGGCCCATGCCGCCCCACTCCTTGGGCATGTGCGGCAGCCACAGTCCCTCGGCCTGCGCCTTCGCCCGCAGGTCGAAGATGACGCGGATGTACTCGTCGCGCGCGGTGACCTTCCCTGTGTCGTCGAGGTCGTCGAAGCCGCTGACGGCCGGGATGATGGTCCCCTGCACGAAGGCCCGCACGCGGCGGCGGATCTCCTCGTGCTCGGGGGCGAGGGTGAAGTCGATGGCCATGGGGTCCTCCCCTTGCGGCGGCTGACAGGTCCGAAGGGCCGCCGGGCGGGGACTCCCCGCTGTGTGCCGCGACCTTGATGCGACTGCTTCATGATTTGATACACATGCATTATTACCCTAGCGACCGGTGCGTTCACCGGCAAGGCAGGAGCACGGCATGCCCCCTAACCCGGAAGCGACCGGCAGGCGCCTGGTCGCGGCGGCCGAGCGGCTGTTCGCCGAGCGCGGGATCGACGGCGTGTCACTCCGCGAGATCAACGGCGCCGCCGGGCAGCGCAACTCGACGGCGCTGCAGTACCACTTCGGGGACCGCGCGGGCCTGCTGGGCGCGGTGCTCACCAAGCACCACCCCGAGATCGAGGCGCGCCGCCACCAGCTGCTCGACGAGTACGAGTCCCGGGGCGACCTGCCGGAGGCCGAGGCCCGCCGCACCCTCGCCGCCGCACTGGTCCGGCCGATGGCCGCCAAGCTGGCCGACCCCGACGGCGGCCGGTACTACCTGCGGATCATGGAGCAGCTCGTCCAGCGCACGCCCCTCCCCGCCACGCGGAGCACGGACCCGGGGCAGAGCATCGACCGCTGGCGCGAGCTCGTGGCCCCGCTGCTGTCCGAGGTCGCCCTGCGCCGGCTGCACCAGCGCTTCATGGCGATCCGGGTCACGTACGTGGAGCTGGCCCGCCGCGCCGCCGGGCCCGAGGGAAAGGACGACCGGCTCTTCACCAGCCACCTGATCGACGTCGTGTCGGCCGTGCTGGCCACCGAGGTCTCCGAGGAGACCGCGCGGCTCCTGGGAGAGCGCGACAGGAGGCGCGGCGAGCGGGACAGGGAACGCGACGGCAGGGCCGGGGAGGTCTCGGAGAACCCCGAGAACACGGCCCACGGCACCGCCGGGCTCGGCGAGGAGAACGGGCTCGGCGGGGAGGGCGGAGGGCTCGGGCGTCAGGCGCCCGCGTGAGCCGCCTGGAAGGCACCTCCCGCCGAGTAGGTGACCAGCGTGGTCAGCACTTCCTTGACCGAATCGCGCCTGCGCACGTCGCAGAGGACGATCGGGGCCACGCCGTCCAGGCCCAGCGCCCGCCGTACCTTGATCGGGTCGTGCCGCCGCGCGCCGTCGAAGCAGTTGACCGCCACGACGAACGGGAGCCCGCGCTGCTCGAAGTAGTCCACGGCGGGGAAGCAGTCCTGCAGGCGGCGGGTGTCGGCGAGCACGACCGCGCCGAGGGCGCCGACGGACAGCTCGTCCCACATGAACCAGAACCTGTCCTGGCCCGGGGTGCCGAACAGGTAGAGCCAGAGCCCGTCGCGGATGGTGATCCGGCCGAAGTCCAGCGCGACGGTCGTGGTGATCTTGGACTCCACGCCCGCGGTGTCGTCCACGTAGATGCCGCGCTCGCTCAGCAGTTCCTCGGTGTGCAAGGGCCTGATCTCGCTGATCGTGCCGACCATGGTCGTCTTGCCGACCCCGAAACCGCCGGCGACGAGGATCTTGATGGCCATGGCCGGGCTGTCCACCGGGGCCATCTCCGGCTCAGAGGCCGCGTATTCCATGCAGCACTTCCCTGTAGATGCGTTCGTCGATCGTCTTCCCCATCGGCCGGGGCCTGTCGATGGTGACCAGGCCCTCACGGCGCAGTTCGCTGAGGAGTACGCGGGTGATGTTGAGCGGCAGTTTGAGGTGCGCGGCGACGTCCGCCACGGGGGTGGGCCGGCGGCACGTGGACAGCACGTCGAGATGCTCGGGCACCAGCCCGACCGGCTCGACGGGCATCTCGACGGTCGTGACGATGGCCACCAGATCGAAGCTCTCCCCGACCGGGCGCGCCCTGCCGCCGGTCACCCCGAAGAGCCTGATCAAAGGCCCGGGATCCTCTCCCGTCACGTCCTCGCACCGTTCCAGGCGGGCGCCGGGGCAGCTCCCCTCGGCTGCGCGGACAGGTGCTCGCCGACGCGCTTGACCAGCAGCGCCATCTCGTAGGTCACCATGCCCAGTTCGGCGTCGCCCGCGGCCAGCACGGCCAGCCTGGCCCCCTGCCCCGCCGCGGTGACGAACAGGAAACCGCCCTCCATCTCGATGATGGTCTGCCGCACGCCGCCGAGGCCGAAGTGCCGCCCCGCGCCCAGCGCGAGGCTGTGGCTTCCCGCCGAGATGGCGGACAGATGCTCGGCGTCCTCCCGGGTCAGCTCCCGGGAGCCGCCCATCGCCAGGCCGTCGGCGGACAGCACGATGGCGTGCCGGATACCGGTGACCCGCTGGGTCAGGTCGTCGAGCAGCCAGCTCAGTTCAGATCTGGGGTCGGGCATCGGAGTGGCCATCCTTTCGCTTCCACACGTCCAGTTCCTGCTCGGCCTGGCTGCGGCCCTGCTGCCAGCCTTGTTGCATGGACGACATGAGGTTTGAGAGCTCCTCGGGAGTGCGCGCGCTGACGTCGCGCTTCTCGGGGGAACGCGTCTGGCGGAGCTGGGGGGCCAGATTAGCCTGCCGTACCCGCATCGGCAGCCCGTCCAGGTCGTCGTCGGTGTCCGGTACGAACACGGCCCGCCGCACGGGCGTCGGGGGGGTGGGGTCGGGGGGCACCTCGCGCCGCTCCTGGGCGGGGAACCAGTTCTGCGTGGTCTCGGAGGCGTTGGCCGTCACCTCGTCCTGCGCGCCGGAGAGAACCTTGGGCCACTCCTCCGGTGTCGCGCTCAGCGCCCGGACGGACCCGCCCGCGTGCGCGCCTCCCTGCCGCGCCCGGTGCGGCGTGGCCTCCGCGGCCAGCGACGCGCAGGTGGCGAGCAGGTTCTGCGGCAGCAACACGATCGCGGTGGTGCCGTCGTACGGCGAGGGGCGCAACACGACCTTGATCCCGTGCCGGGCGGCGAGCCTGGCCACGACGAACAGGCCGAGCCGGTCGCTGTCGGCCAGGTCGAACTCCGGCGGATCGGCGAGCTTGGCGTTGAGCTCGTCGAGGTTGGCCTGGCTCAGTCCCAGTCCCCGGTCCTCGACCTCCAGCGCGAAGCCGTTGGCCGCGATCATGCTCCGTACGTGCACCACGGTGTTCGGCGGCGAGAAGATGGTGGCGTTCTCCACCAGCTCGGCGATCAGGTGGATCACGTCGGTGACCGCGGCGCCGACCAGCAGCGGCGCCTGCGGCATGGGGAGCACTGTGACGCGGGTGTAGTCCTCGACCTCCAGCACGGCGCTGCGCACCACGTCGAAGATCGGCACCGGGTCGCGCCACCTGCGGGCCGGGGCCGCGTCGGACAGGATGATCAGGTTCTCCGCGTGCCGCCGCATGCGGGTGGTCAGGTGGTCGATCTTGAAGAGACCCTCCAGGGTCTCCGGCTCCTCGACGCGGCGCTCCATCGTGTCGAGGAGCGTGAGCTGGCGGTGGAGCAGCGCCTGGTTGCGCCAGGCGAGGTTCAGGAAGACCTGGCCGACGCCCTTGCGGAGCGTCGCCTGGCCGACCGCGGCCTCCACCGCGGTACGCCGCACGGCGGAGAAGGCGTTCACGACGCGGTCGACCTCGGCGGTCTTCGCCGGGGCCAGTTCGGGGGCCTCGGTCGCCGGGTCCACGTCCTCGCCCCTGCGCAGCCGCTCGACCAGCCGGGGCAACCGCTCCTCGGCCAGTTCCACGGCCGACGCCTGGAGCCGCTTCAGCTCGGAGATCAGGGAGCGGCCGAACCGGTAGGAGGCCATGATCGAGATGATGATCGCGAGCAGGCCCAGTCCCAGGATCAGCGCGACCCGCAGGTAGGCGTCGTTCCTGAGCGTTTCGCCCTTGGCCGCGGCGCGGGCCAGCTCCTGCACGCTCTGCTTGGCGACGGCGCCGATGACGGCCTCGGCGTCGCGCTTCCACTCGCCGGCGTCCAGCGGAGGCTTGCCGATGAGGTTCCAGGAGAAGATCCTGTCCTCGTTGGCCTTGAATCGCAGGTAGGCCGGACTCTCGACGAACGTCTCGTACCCCGCCCGCAGCTCGGGCCCCATGTCCCGTTCCGCGTAGGCCAGGTGGTTTCTCCGGCTGGCCATCGCCGAGACGAAGGCCGCGTGCTCGGCGGGCGTCATCTCGCCACGCTTCATCGCGGCGGTGAGCACGGCGTGCTCCCTGCTCGCGTACTCGCCGGCGGTGCTGTAGGCGCCCATGCCGCGGACGACGCGGAAGGACGACACCTCGGCGATCGCGTCGGAGTCGCCGAACTGCCGGTTGGCGACGCTGACGAACTCGTTGTAGCCGTCGGTGACCTGGACGGGCTTGATCGCACCGCTGTCGGCGAAGGTGCGTATCTGGATGAGCCCGTCCATGGCCGCCAGCAGCGCCCGCACGTCCGTCGGGGCGTTGTCGGGCTCGTAGGCCTCGGCGGACGTGATCGCCTGGCGCACCAGGTCCAGCTTGGTGTTCGTGGCCCGCCGCTGCTCGGTGAGCGCCCTGCTGTGGGCGGTGGCGCCGGCCGCGTCGGCGGAGAACTGGCGCTCCCGCTGGATCTCGACGATCAGCTGCCGGATCGGCGCCCCGATCACCTGCCAGCGGTTCTGGGTCTGGGCGATGCCGGCGACCTGCGCGATGGTCGAGTAGGCGATGAACACCCACAGGACGATCAGCGAGAGCACGGGAAGCAGGAGGATCCGGAGGATCTTCCAGCGAATCGGAGGGGGGGAACTCATTCGACGTGTCCAATCCGCGGTTCCTGTGCGTGGCCGACAGCCGCGGGCGAGAAGTGCCCCGCGGTCGCACGCCGCGACTGGTGCGTGTGTGATTCGACACACTATGCCCATGGGACATATCGAGCTTCAAGCCACCAGAGCGAATATTGGGTATCAATGTTCGCGGTGAGCCGGGTGACCGCTTTATCGTGCAAACCAGGATTTTCGGCAATCACCCAGCTCACACCGGGTGCCGTCGAGAGCGGGCACCCCTCGCCCCTCGCCACGGATTGACATCATTCCGTCACCATTCGCCGCCGGCCGGCGGTCGCCCATCCGGCGATGGGCGACCGGGCCGGCGGGCCTGGATCAGCGGCGGGCGTCTTCGAGAACCCGCCGCGCGTCGCTCTCGAAGAAGCCGCGCGCGGACAGGGTGAGCAGGCCGCCGATCACCATGGGCACGATGAGGACGTACATGGCGGAGATGAGCGAGCCGGTGCCGTCGGAGGCGATGCCGACGACCAGCGGTCCGAACGCCGCGCCGGCGGTGATGAGGACCTGCAGGACGGCGAAGCCGAGGCCGCGGGAGGCCGCGCCGATCACGTCGGCGAGCGAGGCGGTCATGTTGGGGATGGCCATCGACGTCAGCACGCTGGAGGCCGTGACCACGACGCAGAAGGCCGCCAGGGAGTCCATCGTGAGCGCGACGGCCAGGACGAGCGACCCGGCCGTGATGCCCCCGCCGCCCGCCAGGAGCCTGCCGCCCTTGCGGGTGCCGTGCCAGCGCCGGCCGAGCCACGAGCCGATCAGGGTGCCCGAGACCACGCCGACGATGGTCATGAGACCGCCCAGCGAACCCGCGGCGGCGGGGCCGATGCCGAAGTTGCGCACCAGCAGCGAGGGCAGCCAGTAGAAGATTCCGGCCAGGCCCAGGCTGAGCAGCATCAGGCCGATGGAGACCGCGAGCAGGGTGCGGATGGTGAGGACCTCGCGCAACTGGCGGGCGAACGGCGGCTTGGGAGCGGGCGCCTCGGCGGTGGCGAGGCCGGAACCGGCGTCGAGGACGGTGCCGGGACCGGCGGGGGCCGCGTTGGCGACGAGCCGGTCGAGGTTGCCTCTGACGGGCTCGTGGAGCCGCCACGCGAGGAGTGCGGTGAGCACGCCCGGCACGACCATGATCAGAAACGCGCTGCGCCAGCCGAACGCCTCCGCGAGCACGCCGCCGAGCAGCGTGCCGACGCCCCCCAGGTAGGCGGTCACCCGGGTCCAGCCGTAGGCCTGGGCCCGGGTGACCGGGGGGTAGTAGTCGGCCAGGAGGCTGCCGGCGGCCGGATTGTCGATGCTCTCGGCGGCGGCGAGGAAGACGCGCATCGCGTAGAACATCGCGAACCCGGTGGCCAGCCCCGAGCCGAGCGTGGCCAGGGCCCAGCAGAAGACGACGACGGCGATGATCCGGGTGCGGCTGCGCCGGTCGGCGAAGTACCCGGCGGGCAGCGCGACGAGCGCGGCCGCCAGGGCGGAGGCGGTCGGTATGGAACCGGCGACGGTGTCGCTGAAGCCCCACTCGGCCTGGATGAGCGGCAGCACTCCGGACAGCAGGTTGAACTCGATGCGGTCGACCAGCCCGACGATGAAGAGCACGACCAGGGGGGCCCAGCCGTAGGGGGCACGAGACCCGGCGTCGACCTCTCCGTTGCGAGGCGCTCCGAGTTTCAGTCGTGGGGTGGTGGGCGTGTCGACCATGCGCCGGCCTTCCTGTAGCCAAAATCTAGAATCCGCTTCTAGAGCTTTGTTATGGAGGGTGGCACAGATCACAGCGCCGGTAAATGGCCGAAATACGAGATGTGAGATTCGGCGCGTCGCGGAGCCCGGTTCTCCTACGGACCGTCGCGAGGGGCGGACAGGGAGGACGGGGAAGGACCGCCCGCCGGACCCCGCGAGCCGTCCGGAACGGGACCCTCGGGCCTGTCCCGGGAACCCACACCGGCGGACCGGAAGCCGTCATTCGCGACCCGGTAGTCCTCCCGCGCGGCCTCGGGCTCGCGCACGGCCTCGGACTCGCGCACGGCATCGGACTCGCGGGCGGCCTCGGAACGGGCACGGCGGGCGGCCAGGTCGATCACGGTGCCCTCGCCGGTGGCGGTGAGCGCCGCCGCGAAGAGGATCAGCTGGTTGAGGATCTTGAGGAAGACGAGCATCCCCACGGCACCGGCGACGACGTGGTAGGCGGGATTGCCCACGGTCATCTCCAGGTAGACCTGGCCCAGGGACTTGAGCACCTCCAGCCCCGCGGTGATGAGCAGGGCGGGCCAGATGACCCGGCGCGACGACAGCCGCAGGCGCGGCGGAGCGCAGAGCAGGGCGATCGCCAGCATGGTGTTGACGGCCAGTCCGATCACGAACGCGGCGGCCGACAGCAGCCACCGCGACAACGCGTCGTCGACGCCCACCGTGTGCAGGAACAACCAGTTCAGCGCCGTCTCCGCGACGAAGGCCACCGCGAGCGAGGCGGACAGCAGCAGTCCCAGACCGGCCATCACCCCCAGGTCGACGACCTGGCGCATCACGAAGCGGCCCGGATACTCCTCGATCCGCCAGATGGCCCTGATCGCCGAGCGCAGGGCGTCCATCCAGAACAGGCCGGTGAGCGGCAGGCCGACGAAGGCGATCGCCCCCGCCGTGGCCCTGGCGCTCTGCAGCGCCCGTACGTCCAGGCGGGGGAAGTTCTCCGAGAGGTAGCCCTCGACGGCGCGCACCACCTGCGGGTCGTCGAGGACCTGCCCGATGACGGCGAAGCCGAGCAGCCCCAGCGCGAACACGGCGAAGAAGGAATAGTAGGTGAGCGCCGCCGAGAGCCGTCCGGCGTCCACCTCGTCGTAGCGCACTCCGGCGCGCACCAGGTGGTCCAGCCAGCCGTGACGATGACGAGCACGCGTCCACGCCCCGGCGATACGCGCGGTGAGACCCGTGACCGTCATACCAGGGTCTCTACCCCCGGCCCTCCCACCTACCACAACCGGCGCACCTCGCCCGCGCCCCGCCTCCTGCCGTCACGTGTCCCGCGTGACACCCGGCCGCCACACCGCCCGCGGAACGCCGGGCCGCCACAGGCTCACGCGACGTTCGGCAGCGACGGGACTCACGGGACGCCCGGCCGTCGCGCGTCCCGCGAGACACTCAGTCGTCGCCCGCCCTGCGGCCGAGGATCGAGTGGATCTCGAAGGAGGGGGCGCTGAAATCGGGAGCCGACATGATCTCCCGGACCTCCCGGAGCTGCCCGAGGGTCATCCCCGCCTCCACCAGACGGTCCTCCAGGTGGTGGCTGTTGCTGATCAGGAGGCCGAGTCCGGCGGAACCGCGCTCCCACACCTCGGTCCAGCTGGTCTGGTCGACGTCGACCAGACCCGCCGCCGCCATGTCCCGCGCGGCGGAGCCCCCCCAGGTCGGATCGCTGCCGGCCGCGCTCAGCACCCGGGCCATCGCCGTGACGTAGGCCCCGTACACCTCCCCCGCCCGCCCGCCGGAGGTGGGCGGCGCCACCCAGCGGGTGATGTCGATCTCGTCGAGCTGCAGCCAGCCACCGGGCCGCAGCGCGGCCCACAGGCGTCGCAGGACCTGGCGGCGCCGCGGCAGGTGGCTGAGCACGAGCCTGGCGTGGATCAGGTCGAACGCGGCCTCCGGCAGCGGGTCGGTGACGATGTCGTGGCGGGCCACGGTCAGCCCCGGCCTGGACGGGATCAGGCCCGGCTTGATGTCGGTCGCCAGCACGCGCCCGCCCGGCGCCACCCGATCGGCCAGCCAGAGGGCCACGCTGCCCCCGCCGGCCCCGACCTCCAGGCAGTTCCAGCCGGCGCCGACGCCGGTCAGGGCGAGGCGCTCGAAGGTCAGCGGATCCAGCAGCCGAGCGAGATAGTGGTGCTGGTCGGACGAGTGGTCCCCGTCGTTGTCGAACACGTAGTCGGACGCGGTCGCTGAGTTCTGCCCGGTCATCTGGACCCTTCCATGAGCGGTTACCTCGCCGCATGGTAGGTAGGGCGCCACGGGAAGTGACAGACCTCCGGCCGGACCTGGCCATCTTCTCTGGAGAACATATCCTCGCGGCTACAGTATGTCCGAATAAAGAACATATGTGCGATAGGTGAACAGTGCTGTATCACGAGATCGAAGGACCCGCCGACGGGCGGCCGGTCGTGCTGGCCGGCTCGCTGGGCACCACGCTGGAGATGTGGGATCCGCAGATGGAGGCGCTGACCGGGCACTTCAGGGTCGTCCGCTTCGACCACCGGGGCCACGGACGGTCCCCCGCGACCGGGAGGTGCTCGATCGCCGACCTGGCCGGTGACGTGCTGGACCTCCTCGACCTGCTGGAACTGCCGAAGGTGTCCCTCGCGGGGCTCTCGCTCGGCGGCATGGTCGGCATGTGGCTGGCCGCGCACGCGCCCGAGCGGATCGACCGGCTCGCGCTGCTGTGCACGTCGGCGAAGCTGGGCACCCCCGAGTCCTGGGCCGAGCGGGCGAGCGCGGTCCGCGAGGCGGGCACCGCGTCGATCGCCGAGACGGCCATGGCCCGGTGGTTCACCCCCGCCTTCACCGGGCGGGAACCCTACGCGACGATGCTCGGCGGCGTCTCCGCCGAGGGGTACGCCGCCTGCTGCGAGGCCGTCGGGGCCATGGACCTCCGCGCCGAACTGCCCCTGATCTCGGCGCCCACGCTCGTGCTCGCCGGGGCCGACGACCCCGCCACGCCGCCCGAGCACGCGGAACGGATCTCCGAGGGGATCGCCGGCTCCCGGCTGGTCGTCCTGCCCGGAGCGGCCCACCTGGCGAACGTCGAGCGCCCGGAAGCGGTCTCCGAGCACCTCGTCGGGCACTTCCTCCACGAGTGATCCGGAGTGATCCGGCGAAATACGGTGAGGTACCCCCGTGACGCCGGAAACAGGGGGGCACCATGGCGACCGTTGCCGAGCAGTTCATCGAGGTTCTCCGCCAGGCCGGGGTGGAACGGATCTACGGGGTGGTGGGTGACAGCCTGAACCCGGTGGTCGACGCCGTCAGGAAGGCCGGCGGCATCGAGTGGATCCACGTGCGCAACGAGGAGGCCGGGGCGTTCGCCGCCGCGGCCGAGGCACAGGTCACCGGGCGGCTGGCGGTCTGCGCGGGCAGCTGCGGGCCCGGCAACACCCACCTGCTCCAGGGTCTCTACGACGCCCACCGCAGCGGCGCACCGGTGCTCGCGCTGGCCTCGCACATCCCCTCCTCGGAGATCGGCACGGGCTTCTTCCAGGAGACCCACCCCGAGCGCCTGTTCGTGGAGTGCAGCCACTTCTGCGACATGATCGGCACTCCCGAGCAGATGCCCCGGGTGCTCCGTATCGCCGTCCAGCAGGCGATCGGCCTCGGCGGCGTCTCGGTCGTGGTGCTTCCCGGCGACGTGGCGCACCTGCCCGCCGCCCGCCCCACCGGCGAGCACGACGTCCTGACCAGGACCGGCACGGTCGTCCCCCACCCCGACCAGGTGGCCGAGCTGGCGGCGGCGCTGAACCGCGCCGAGAAGGTGATGCTGTTCTGCGGCGCCGGGACGCGCCACGCCCGCGACGAGGTCATGGCGCTGGCCGGACGCGTCCTGGCCCCGGTCGGGCACGCGCTGCGCGGCAAGGAGTGGATCCAGTACGACAACCCGTACGACGTGGGGATGAGCGGGCTGCTCGGGTACGGCGCCTGCTACGAGGCGATGCACGAGGCCGACCTGGTGGTGCTGGCCGGGACCGACTTCCCCTACGACGACTTCCTGCCGGGCGCGCGTACGGTCCAGATCGACCACGACGCGGCGCGGCTGGGCCGCAGGACCCCGCTGGAGCTGGCCGTGCACGGCGACGTCGGCGCGACGATCCGCGCGGTGCTGCCCCATGTCGCCCAAAAGACGGACCGCCGCCATCTCGACAGGATGCTGGGCAAACACCTCAAGGCGCTGGAGAACGTCGTGGAGGCGTACACCCACGACATCGAGCACCACCTCCCGATCCACCCCGAGTACGTCGCGAACCTGGTGGACGAGCTGGCCGCCGACGACGCGGTGTTCACCGTGGACACCGGGATGTGCAGCGTCTGGGCCGCCCGTTACATCAGTCCCGGCGAGCGCCGCCGCGTGATCGGCTCGTTCGTGCACGGGAGCATGGCCAACGCCCTCCCGCACGCCATCGGCGCCCAGTTCACGGACCGGCGCCGGCAGGTCGTCTCGCTCTCCGGGGACGGCGGGCTCGGCATGCTCCTCGGGGAGCTTCTCACCGTCCGGCTGCACGACCTGCCGGTGAAGACGGTGGTGTTCAACAACTCCTCGCTCGGCATGGTGAAGCTGGAGATGATGGTGGACGGGATGCCCGACTTCGGCACCGACCACGCTCCCGTCGACTACGCGGCGATCGCCGCCGCGGCCGGGATCGGGTCGCTGCGGGTGGAGGATCCCGCGGACGTACGGGAGGCCCTGGCCACGGCCTTCGCGACCCCCGGGCCCTTCCTCCTGGACGTGGTCACCGACCCGGACGTGCTGGCCATGCCGCCGAACATCAGCCGGGCGCAGGTGAAGGGGTTCGCCCTGGCCGCGGGCAAGATCGTGCTAAACGGCGGGGTCGGGCGCATGATCGAGATGGCGAAGGCGAACCTGCGGAGCATCCCGCGCCCCTGAACCGCACGGTCCCGGGCACCCGGGCCGACCCGTGCCGGATCCGGCCGGAATCGTCGGTGCCGAGGTTCACAATGGGCGCCATGGACAACTGGCGTGAGATCCGCGAGACGCTGCGCGAGTTCGCGCTGCGCCTGCCGGAAGCCTACGAGGACCACCCCTGGGGCGACACGGTCGTCAAGGTCAGCAAGAAGATCTTCCTCTTCCTCGGCGTCGACGAGCCGACCGAGAAGTGGAGCCCGAGCATCGGGGTGAAGTTACCCGAGTCGAACGGTCACGCGCTGGCGGTCGAGGGCGCCAGGCCGTCCGGCTACGGGCTGGGCAGAGCGGGGTGGGTGTCGATTCCCCTGACGGGTTCCGGCGCGCTCCCGGAGACCGAGATGCTCCTCGACTGGGTCGAGGAGAGCTACCGCGCCGTCGCTCCCAAGAGGCTCGTCGCCAGGCTCGACGCGCCCTCGCAGCCCGGCGACGAGTCGGCGCGCACCGGCGGGCAATCACTCTAGCCCCCTTCCCCCCACCTTTCCCTATTCAGTGGACGGGGTCTCGGCGTGTCACCACATGACCCTCAATCGCGACTGTAAGCATCATCACTGTCACGCTGAGTGGCTCGGTGTACCGACAAAAGCCGTATTTTCGGTCAGCGGATTGGTCGCGGCCGCGGACCACGCCTTGAAGGGAATGGTGTCTCCATGCTCACTCCCACCCCTGAAACAAGTGCCGCGACCAAGCGTGAACGGCACAAGGGGCGCCGGCCGACGAAAGGGCCGACGATGCTGGCCCTGGCCGGATCCCTCTCCGTGGCCCTCATCGCCCCCGTTTCCCCCGCGTCCCCCGCCCTCCCCTCACCCGCCACCGCGTCCGCGCTCAGCGACCCGCCACCCGACTCGGACTCGAACTCGGACTCGGACTCGTCCGTCAGGTCGACCAGCACCTCCACCAGCACCTCCACCAGCAATTCCGCCCCTGACGACACCGACTCCGAGACCGACACCGGTCCCAACAGCGAGACCACCACCGGCACCGGCACCGACTTCGGCACCGACGATGACGATGACGATGACGACGGCCCCCGCCACACGCTTCTGGAGCAGGCGCGCAAGAAATGCAAGCCGAGGTCCTTCTTCAGGTTCCACTCCTTCAGGCCGAGGAATTTCTTCGTTCCCCGTACGCGCTTCATCGACGGCCCCGGCGGCACGATGACGGTTTCGGTCACCCGGCAGCACCGCGTGTACGCCGAGATGGAAATCGAGCGGGAAAGAATCGGCGAGATCGACAGGGACGAGCTGATCCGCCAGTTGCGAAACATGGTGAACCCGTTGCTCGCCGAGGAGTACATCGTCGAGACCGGGCACGAATACGTGCAGGAGATCACCGACGGCAAGTACGGAAACATGTGGTACCGCGTTTTCGGTTACCGGGTGGGCTTCTCGGCGTGGCGGCAGATCTACAGCTGCCGGGTGCGCAAGATCGCCGCCGGAGTGGCCAACGTCCCCGCGCGGGTGGAGGGCTGGAGATACTGGGAGACCGACCACCCGATGTACAAGGGACGCCGCCTGAGCAGGCGCTGAGGCCCGCTTCCCTCAGCCGTCGCCCGCCTTCTCCCGGCCGGGACGCCTTTCCCTCAGCGGGATCCCCTTCTCCCGGGTGACGGTGATCTCAGGTGACGGTGATCTCAGGTGACGGTGAGGCGGTGGTTGTAGCGGTCGTCGCGCCAGTGCTCCTTCTCCAGCACCTCGGTCAGGATCACGGCAGCGTCGTGGACGTCCGCGAAACGGATGTAGAGCGGCGCGAACCCGAACCTGAGGACGTCGGGAGCCCGGAAGTCGCCGTGGACGCCCCGGTCGATCAGGGCGCGCATGACCGGGTAGCCGTCGGGGTGGCCGAAGCTGACCTGGCTGCCCCTGCGCTCCGGGTCGCGGGGCGAGACCAGCTCCAGCCCGTACGGCGCGCAGAGCTCCTCGACGAGCTCGATGAAGATCGATCCCAGCGCCACGCTCTTGGCCCGTACGGCGGCCAGGTCGACGCGCTCCCAGATGTCGAGCGAGGCGTTGAGCGAGGCGAAGGACATCACGTGCGGGGTGCTCACGGTGAAGCGCCGGATGCCGTCGGCGGGGCGGAAGCCGGGCTCGAACGCGAACGGCGCCGCGTGGCCGTGCCAGCCGGTCAGCATGGGCCGCGCCTCGGCCTGGTGGCGCGGGTGGACGTAGACGAAGGCCGGGGATCCCGGGCCGCCGTTCAGATACTTGTAGGTGCAGCCGACCGCGAAGTCGGCCGCCGAGACGTCCACCTGGTAGGCGCCGGCGCTGTGGCACAGGTCCCAGATCATCAGCGCGCCCGCCGCCTGGACCAGCGCGGTGACCGAGGCCGTGTCGTGGCGGGCCCCGGTCCGGTAGTCCACCTCCGACAGCAGCACGCACGCGACCTCGTCGGAGAGGGCGCCGGCGAGGTTGTCGACGCCGGTGACGTCGCGGATCTCGTAGCCGCCCAGCGCCTCGGCCAGTCCCTCGACCACGTAGCGGTCGGTGGGGAAGTTGGCCAGGTCCGAGATGACGACCCGGCGCCCGGGGCGCAGCCCCAGGGCGGCGGACACGGCCTTGACGATGGAGATCGAGGTGCTGTCGCCCACCGCCACCTGGCCGGGGCCCGCGCCGATCAGCGGGGCGAGCCGGTCGCCCGTGGTCAGCGGCAGGTCGAACCAGCCGGAGGTGTTCCAGGCGCCGACCAGGCGGCCTCCCCACTCCTGTTCCACGGTCCGCGTCACCGCCGCGGCCGCGGTCTTCGGCGGGGCGCCGAGGGAGTTGCCGACCAGGTAGATCGTCCCGTCGGGCAGGACGAACTCGTCCCTGATGTGCTTGAGGGGGTCGGCGGCGTCGAGCGCGACGCACTCCGCACGGCTGATGGCCACGAATCGTCTCCCGGTTAGGCGCCTGGCAACCCTCCCATAATGCCGTCAATGTCAGATTTCATAGCATTCCGCCCCGGCTGGCGGCCGAGGAAACGAGTGGCGTTGCCGCCGAGCAGCTTGGCGCGGGCGGTGTCGGAGAGGAACCCCGCCCGGCGGATCAGCGAGCCCACCGGCGACTCGCCCAGCGGGTAGGGGAAGTCGGAGCCGAGCATCACCCCGTCCTCTCCCATCGTGTCGACCAGCAGCCGCAGCGCCCGCTCGTCGAACACGACCGAGTCCACGCTGAACCGGTCGAGATAGTGCGACGGGGGGAACTCCGAGACCCCGACCAGGTCGTTGCGGCGGTGCCAGGCGTTCTCGAACCGGCCGAGCCAGAAGGCGAACGAGCCGCCGCCGTGCGCGAAGCACAGGCGCAGCGTCTCCGGCACCCGGTCGAGGACTCCGCCCAGGATCAGGGCCAGCACCGACAGGTGCGTCTCGGCCGGCATGCCGACCAGCCACCGCGCCATCCAGCGCTCCAGCCGGGGGCCGCCCGCCATGTCCCAGGGATGGACGAAGACGGGCGCGCCCACCGAGGCGCAGTGCTGGAGGAACTGGACGACCCCCTCGTCGTCGAGGTCGCGGTCGCCGACGTGGTTGCCGATCTCGACGCCCGCGTGGCCGGAGGCCAGGCACCGGTCCAGCTCGGCGCAGGCCAGGTCGGGGTCCTGGAGCGGCACCTGGCAGAACGGCACCAGCCGCTCGGAGGCGCAGATCTCCAGCGCCAGGTCGTTGAACACCCTCGCGACCCGTACGGCCTCGGCCGCCGGGCGCTCGTAGGAGAAGAAGACCGGCGTCGGCGAGACGACCTGGACGTCCACCCCGTCGGCGTCCATCCGCTCCAGGCGGACCGAGGGACTCCAGCAGTCGTCGGCGATCCGGCGGAACTCCCGGTCCCCGAGCAGGATCACGGCCTCCCGCTCGGAGTCGATCCTGAGCCGGGGCGCCCCCGGCCAGCCGAGCTCCGGCCAGCCCTTGGGGACGTGGTGCGTGTGGACGTCGATGATCAACGACTATCCCCTGCCGGGGTGGACGGTGCCGCAGTTCTCGCAGGTGCGCGCCTTCTCGTCGTCGTAGAACGCCTGGAAGATCGGCGGCAGGTCGGTCACGATGTCGCGGACCTGCAGCTCGACCTCGTGGACCACGCCACTGCACCGAGGGCAGTACCAGAGGAACCGCTCCAGCACGCCCTCCGGCCTGATCCGCTCCACCACCAGGCCGACCGACCCCTCCTCGGGGCGCTGCGGCGAGTGCGGCGTGTTCGCCGGGAGCAGCCACATCTGGCCCTCGCGCACGTGCACGGTCTCCGGCCCCTCGGGGGTCATCACGTTGACGTGCATGTTGCCGCGGATCTGGTAGAAGAGCTCCTCGTACGGGTCGATGTGGAAGTCGGTCCGCGCGTTCGGGCCGCCGACGACCATGACGATGAAGTCGCCGGCGTCCTCGAAGACCATCTTGTTGCCCACCGGTGGCTTGAGCAGGTGGGCGTGCTCGTCGATCCACGTGGTGAGGTCGATGGGCGGGATCACGGGCGCTCCTCCGGCCGGTGTGCCACGGCCTGAATCTCGATGAGCAGGTGCGGGTGGGGCAGTTGGTGGACGGCCACGGTGGTGCGCGCCGGGCCGGTCTCGTCGAAGTACTCCGCGTAGACCGCGTTGTACCCGCCGAAGTCGTTGATGTTCACCAGGTAGGTGGTGATCTGCACGAGATCGCTCAGGTCGGCCCCGGCCGCCCGGAGGATGTCGCCGATGTTCTCTATCACGGCCCTGGTCTGCTCGGCGATGTCGAGCGCCACCGTGCCGAACTCGTCGGCCTCGGCTCCGGCGATCGTGTTGTCGGGCCGGCGCGAGCTGGTCCCGGACACGTACAGGAAGTCTCCCGCCCGTTTGACGTGCGGGAACCTGCCCCGCGGCGCGGCCTTCCCCGCGACGACGAGCCCGTCGCTCATGATCCCTCCCCCGAAGTCCCTGGAGCCCTCGAATCCCTCGAAGCCCCTGGAACCTCCGGAGCGGGTTCCGGTGCGGAGGCGGTGAACGAGACCGAGCCCAGGTGCTGGATCTCGGCCCGTACCCGCGCGCCGGGCACGAGCGGCTCGGCGGGCGTGGCGGCACCGGCGAGGAGGACCCAGCCCGGCTCCAGGACCGTCCCCGCCTGGAGGGCCAGGCGCGCGGCCTCCGCGAGGGCCCGGCGCGGGTCGCCCAGGATCGCGCCGGTCGACCCGGCGTGGACCACGCGCCCGTCGATCTCCAGGACGACGCCCAGGTTCCAGCGCGACGGGTCGTACGGCTGCCAGGGGCCGACGGCGTACCCGGCGGCCGAGGTGTTGTCGGCGATCACGTCGGGCAGCGAGAACCTGAAGTCCTCGTAGCGCGAGTCGATGACCTCGACGCCGGTCGCGACGGCCGCGATGGCGCCCGGCGCGAGCGCGTCGCCCGGCGACGCGATGCGCCGCCCGACGAGGTAGACGACCTCCGGCTCCACTCTCGGATGGATATATATCGACATATCGGCATACGAACCGTCGAGGATGGCCGACGACTCCGGAATCCGGCCGAAGATGACGTCGCGCACGCCCATCTGGCGGCGCTTGCCCTCGCTGGTGAAGCCCAGCTTCACCCCGGCGAGCCGGTCCCCCCGCTCCAGGCGGAGCCGGATCAGCTCCTCCTGCACCCGATAGGCGTCGGCCACCCCGTAGTCCTGCTCGGGCCTCGGCACCGCGTGACCGGTGCGGGCGGCCTCGTCCAGGACGGCGGCGAGCTTGTGGAGGTCGGTCATGACCGCCTCCCCTCTCGCGCCGGGTCCGGCTGCTCCCCCGCCAGGTCCGGTCGCGCCTCCGCCCGCGCCGGGTCCGGCTGCTCTCCCGCCCCCGCCAGGTCCAGCGCGATGTCCACGATCATGTCCTCCTGGCCGCCCACCATCCGGCGGCGGCCCGCCTCGGTCAGGATGGTCCGGGTGTCGACCCCGTACCGCGCCGAGGCCGCCTCGGCGTGCCGCAGGAAGCTGGAGTAGACCCCCGCGTAGCCGAGCGTCAGCGTCTCCCTGTCCACCCGGACCGGCCGGTCCTGCAGCGGCCTGACCAGGTCGTCGGCCGCGTCCATCAGGGCGTGCAGGTCGCAGCCGTGCTCCCAGCCCATCAGGTCGGCCACCGCGGCGAACACCTCGATCGGGCAGTTGCCCGCGCCCGCGCCCATCCCGGCGAGGGAGGCGTCCACCCGGTAGGTGCCGTTCTCCACCGCGACGACCGAGTTGGCCACGCCCAGACCCAGGTTGTGGTGGGCGTGGATGCCGATCTCCGTGCCCTCGCCGAGCACCGAGCGGTAGGCCCTGACCCGCTCCCTGACCCCGTCCATGGTCAACCGGCCGCCGGAGTCGGTCACGTAGACGCAGTGGGCGCCGTACGACTCCATGAGCGCGGCCTGCCGGGCCAGCTCCTCGGCCGGAGCCATGTGGGACATCATCAGGAACCCGGCCACGTCCATCCCGAGCTCGCGCGCGGTGGAGATGTGCTGGGCGGAGATGTCGGCCTCGGTGCAGTGGGTGGCGACCCTGACCGAGGTGACGCCGAGGGCGTGGGCACGCCGGAGGTCGTGGATGGTGCCGATGCCGGGCAGCAGCAGGGTGGTCAGCTTCGCCCGCCGCACGACCCCGGCGACCGCCTCGATCCACTCGTCGTCGGTGTGCGCGCCCGCGCCGTAGTTGAAGCTGCCCCCGGCGAGACCGTCGCCGTGCGCGATCTCGATGGCCGCCACCCCGGCGGCGTCGAGGGCCGCGGCGATCTCGGCGGCCTGGGCGGCGGTGTAGCGGTGCCGGACGGCGTGCATGCCGTCCCGCAGTGTCACGTCCTGCATGTACAGCTTCACGCGCCCACCTCCGCGTCCGTACGGGCGGCCCGGCCCGAACGGCTCGCGTTCTCCGCACGGCCCTCGTCCACGGCCCGGTCCGGCGGCTCGGCCAGGCGCTCGGCCGTGCGCAGCGCGGCGGAGGTCATGATGTCGAGGTTGCCCGCGTAGGCGGGCAGGTAGTGGGCGGCGCCCTCCACCTCCAGGAAGACGGTCACCTTGACGCCGCCGTCGCGGGTGCCGTCGGGCAGCGGCTCCCCGGCCGGGATCGTCTCGAACTGCACCTCCTGCTTGAGCCGGTAGCCGGGCACGTAGTCGTTGACCCGCGCCACCATCTCCAGCACGGCGCCCGCCACCTCCGCCACGGTCGTCTCGTCGCACTCGTCCACCAGGCAGTAGACCGTGTCGCGCATGATCAGCGGCGGCTCGGCCGGGTTGAGGACGATGATCGCCTTGCCCCTCGCCGCCCCGCCGACCCGCTCGATCGCCCGGGAGGTGGTCTCGGTGAACTCGTCGATGTTGGCCCGGGTGCCGGGCCCCGCCGACCGGGAGGAGATCGAGGCGACGATCTCCGCGTACCGGACGGGCACCCGCGAGGCGACCGCCGCGACGATCGGGATGGTGGCCTGTCCGCCGCAGGTGACCATGTTGAGGTTCCGCTCGGCGAGGTGGGCGTCCAGGTTGACCGGGGGCACCACGTAGGGGCCGATTGCGGCGGGGGTGAGGTCGATGACGCGCTTGCCGTGCGCCCGGAGCACCCGGTCGTTGTGCCGGTGCGCGCCCGCGGAGGTCGCGTCGAGGACGACGTCCACCTCGGCGAACCCGGGCAGCGCGACCAGACCCTCCACGCCCTCGTGGGTGGTGGCGATCCCCCTGGAGCGGGCGCGGGCCAGGCCGTCGGAGTCGGGGTCGATGCCCGCCATCGCGACGACCTCGACCTTCTCCGACAGCAGTGCCTTGAACATCAGGTCGGTGCCGATGTTCCCCGAACCGATGATGGCGATTTTCACGAGAGGACCGCCTTCCCGAGGCACCCCGCGGTGCGAGCCGTCACGAGAACACCGCCTTCCCCCGAGGCGTGGGCCGTCACGAGAACACCGTCCTGACCGAGCCGAGGCCCTCGATGTGGGCCTCGAAGGCGTCGCCCGGCTCGACGTCGACCATCGGGCCGAGCGCGCCGGTGAGCACGACGTCCCCGGCGCGCAGCGGGAAGTCCGTGCCGCCCAGCGCGTCGGCCAGCCAGACCGCGGCGTTGAGCGGATGCCCGAGGCAGGCCGCGCCCGCGCCGGTGGAGACCTCCTGGCCGCGCCGGTTCATGGTCATCCCGGCCAGGCGCAGGTCCAGGCCGCGCAGGCTCACCGGGGTGTTGCCGAGGACGAACGCGCCGCTGGAGGCGTTGTCGGCGATCGTGTCGACGAGCGTGATGTCCCATCCCGCGATGCGGCTGTCGACGATCTCGATCGCCGGCAGCGCGAAGTCGACCGCCCGGATGACGTCGGCGACCGTGAACGGGCCGCCCTCCAGGTCGTCCTTGAGGACCAGCGCGACCTCCGCCTCGACCCTGGGCTGCAGGAAGCGGCCGGTCGGCACGGGCAGGCCGTCGAGATAGGCCATGTCGGCGAAGAGCATCCCGAAGTCCGGCCGGTCCACGCCGAGCTGGCGCTGGACCGCCGCGGAGGTCAGCCCGATCTTCCTGCCGACCAGCCTGCGGCCCTCGTCCAGCGCCCGCCTGGTGTTGATCTCCTGTACGGCGTACCCGGTCTCGGCGCTCCGGCTCGGCAGCGTCTCGCGCACCGGGGCGCACGGCTTACCGCTCCTGGCCGCCTCCAGCAGCCGGTCGGCCGCCTCCGCGTGCACGTCGGTGGCCTCGCTCCACTCAGTCATGTCCAGGCTCCAGCTTGATGGTGATCGTGGTGGGCTCGGAGTAGAAGTCCAGCGAGCGCGTACCGCCCTCGCGGCCGATGCCGGACAGCTTCACCCCGCCGAAGGGGGTGCGCAGGTCACGCAGGTACCAGGTGTTGACCCAGACCAGCCCGGCCTCCAGCGACCTGGCGACCCGGTGGGCCCTGCTCAGGTGGGAGGTCCAGACGGTCGCCGCCAGGCCGTACTCGCTGTCGTTGGCCAGCCCGACCGCCTCGGCCTCGGTGTCGAAGGGGGCGATGTGGCAGACCGGGCCGAAGATCTCCTCCCGGTTCACCCGCGAGCCGGGCGGCAGGCCGGTCAACACGGTCGGCTCGACGTAGTAACCGCCGTCGCGGTCGTCGCCGAAGCGCGGCACCCCGCCCCCGGCACGGATCTCGGCGCCCTCGTGCTTGGCCAGCTCGTAGTAGGAGAGCACCTTGTCCCGGTGCTCGGCGGAGATCATCGGCATCATCGTGGCGTCCTCGTCGGAGGGGCGGCCGAACCGCAGTTCCCCGGCGCGCGCGGCCAGCCGGGCGGTGAACTCCTCGAAGACGGGCCGCTGCACGTAGAGCCGCTCGGTGCACAGGCAGACCTGGCCGCCGTTGGTGAAGACCGACCGCACGCTCCCCTCGACGGCCGCGTCCAGGTCGGCGTCGGCGAAGACCAGCCCGGCGTTCTTGCCGCCCAGCTCGAACGAGACGGGTTTGACCCGGTCCGCGACCGCCTTCATGATCGTCGATCCGGTACGGCTCTCGCCGGTGAAGGTGACCGCGTCCACGCCGGGGTGCTCCACCAGGAACTGGCCGGTGGAGCCGCCGCCGAAGCCGTTCACGACGTTGAGGACGCCGGCGGGCAGGCCGATCGACGCGGCGATCTCCGCGAGCACCGCGAGCGAGCCCGGCGTGTGCTCCGAGGGTTTGACCACGACGGTGTTGCCCGCGACGAGTGCGGGACCGAGCTTCCAGGTCGCCAGCAGGAACGGCAGGTTCCACGGCACGATCACCGCGACCACGCCGAGGGGCTTGCGGACGGTGTAGCTCAGCACGTCCGTCAGGTGGAACGCGTCCTCCGGGTGCTGGGCCGCGATCTCGGCGAACGACCGGAAGTTCGCGGCCCCGCGCGGGATGTCCAGGGTGCGGGTCTGGGTGACCGACTTGCCGGTGTCGGCGATCTCCGCCGCCACCAGGTCCTCGAACCGCTCCTCGATCGCGTCGGCGAGGCGGCGCATCCAGGCGGCGCGCTCCGCCACCGGCAGCGCCGCCCACGCGGGCAGGGCCGCGCGGGCGGCGGCCACCGCCCTGCCGACGATCTCCCGGTCCGCCTCGCGGACCTCGCGCACCGGCAGGCCGGTCACCGGGTCATGGGTGCTGAACGTCGCGCCCTCGGCGACCGGCACCCCACCGATGAAGTGGTTCACCTGGTCAGACAAGACTGCTCCTCGGTGACGTACTCCTTAAGGTCACTATGTACGGGTATAGAGCCGTGAGTGGCCCGTAGGCAAGAATGCGTTCCGTGAAACGGAACCCCGACCGGCTGTCCGTGCTGGAGAAATCCTGGCTCGTACTCGACGCGTTCCGTCCCACGGGAGGACCGCTGCGCCTGGCCGACGTCGCCGAGCGCTGCCACCTGCCCAAGACCACCGCCTTCCGGCTGCTCACCGAACTGACCTCGATCGGCGCGGTCACCCGCCGGCCGGACGGCTACTATCTCGGCCGCCGCCTCTTCGAGCTCGGAAGCATCGTGCCCCTGGAGCGCGACCTGAGACACGCGGCGCTGCCCTTCATGCACGACCTTTACGAGGCGACCCACGAGACCGTCCACCTGGGCGTGCGCGACGGCCTCGACGTCGTCTACGTCGAGAAGATCCGCGGCCAGGAGACCTTCGCGCTGCCCTCACGTGTCGGCGGGCGCCTCCCGCTGACCTGCACCGGGATCGGCAAGGCCCTGCTGGCCTACTCCGGGCCCGACCTGATCGACGAGGTCCTCGGCCGCCCGCTGCGCCGGTTGACCCCGCACTCGATCGTCGACCCCCGCCGCCTGGAGGAGGCGATCGGCCAGATCCAGGCGGCGGGGCTGGCCTACGAGCGGGAGGAGGCGCAGCTGGGCGGCGCCTGCATCGCGGCCCCGGTGTTCGGCGACGGCGTGGCCGTGGCCGCGCTGTCCGTCTCGGTGCCGCTGGCCCGCTTCCAGCCCACCCGGCTGGCCCCGGCCGTCAAGGCCGCCGCGCTGGGCATCTCCCGCGCCCTGGCCAGAACCATCTGACGGGCAGGCCGTACGCCCGCCCGCACATCTGTCCGCGTTCGACGGGTATGCGATTCACTGCTCGCTCGTCTCACCACCCGTCCGTCGCCGCACATCAGCCGGTCGCCATACGTCAGCAGGAGGAACACGTGGAAGCTCGCACCGAGACGGTCACCGTCGCCGACGGCTCGTTCGACCTGCATCTGTGGTTGCCCCCGGCCGGCCGGGGTCCGGTCGTCCTGCTGGTCCAGGAGATCTACGGGGTGGGGCCGTACATCAGGAAGGTGGCCGAGGACCTGGCCGCGCTCGGGTACGTCGTCGGCGCCCCCGACCTGTTCTGGCGGATCCGGCCCAACTGGGTGTCCGACCACGACGACGCCGGAACGGCCCTGTCGATCGAGATGGCCTCCACGTTCGACGTTCCCCACGGGGTGGCCGACTCGGCAGTGGCACTGGCGCATCTGCGGGGGCTGCCCGAGGCGGAGGGCGGGGCCGGGGTGGTCGGATTCTGCCTGGGCGGCTCGATCGGCTACCTGCTCGCGGCCACGGTCGAGGTGGACGCGGTCCTGTCGTTCTACGGATCCGCCGTACCCGACGCGGCCGGCATGCTGGAGAAGATCACCTGCCCGCTGCTGCTCGTGTTCGGCGGTTCCGATCCCTACATCCCTCGAGAGCGGGTCTCCATGGTGGAGAAGGCCGCGGCCGGACGGTCGAACGTCGAGGTGTACGTCGCCGAGGAAGCCGGGCACGCCTTCCACAACCACGAGGCCCCGCAGTTCCACGACCCGGAGGCCGCGCGGGCCGCCTGGGACCGGGCCGTGCACTTCCTCGGACGCAACCTCGCCCCGGCCTCTCTGCCCTGAGACCGCCCCAGGCCGCTCCGATGCCGCTCTGAGACTGCCCTGACGCAGCCCTGAGTGCCCGGCCTTCCGGGAGGATGCGCCGCCTCGCCCGCGCCCGGATCTCCCGCTTCCGGACGCCTTCTCGCCGCTGCCGAGGGTGCGAACGACCCTTGCTCGAAGGTCACCTTCTCGTAACCTCGAAGGCCGTCCGGCGGGACTCCGCGCGCCGCGTCATTGATCATTGCCTCATGCACCAGGCGTGGCAGCAGTGGGGGAACATCGTTCTGGCGGCCTTCCTCGCGGTCCCCGCGGTCGTCGTGGCCGTCCGCCTGCTGACCCTCCACCGCGCCCGCGCCGGTCACCCCTTCCCCGCCCGCACCGCCCTGGCCGACGTGGTCGCGGTGGCCGGGACCGCACCCTGGATCTGGATGATCCTCACCCCCGGGGTGGGGGTCTCGGGCGTCAGTCTCGTCCCGTTCGCGGACCTGTGGGCGACCCTCCACGGACCGGGACAGGCGGCGTTCGTGCAGGTCGGAGGGAATCTCCTGGTCTTCGCCGCGCTCGGGGCCATGCTTCCGGTGCGTTCGGCGCGGTTCGCGTCACTCGCCGGGATCGCGGCCGTGGCGGCCGGGGCGTCGCTCACCGTGGAGATCCTCCAGTACGCCCTGCGCCTGGGACGGGTGAGCTCCGTCGACGACGTGATCGTCAACGCGACGGGGGCCGTGCTGGCCGCGATCGTCACGCGCCGGTGGTGGGCCGTCCGAATACCGGCTGGGACCGTTCCACGGTAACGGACCGAAGAAACTCTTTAAGATCGCCACACGGGCACGATCCTCCCAAAAGAAGCACGATACCAACCTCCGTATCTGTGCGATCGTGGACAAGGCGGGGCAAGTTCTCTGGAGACGCCAAACCCGGTTGGTGACAGAGGGTGATCGAACGTGCAGCAGTCCCCGGTACCTCCCGAGCCCCCGATCTATCGGCGCATCGCCGACGGGCTTCGCGAAGCGATCCTGTCCGGTGATCTCCGAGACGGGGATCGGCTTCCGGGCGAGAACGCCCTGATGGCGACGCACGGCATAGCCCGTGCCACCGCCAGGCAGGCCCTGTCCGTACTAATCAACGAAGGACTGGCCGTCCCCAAACGCGGCTCAGGGGTGTACGTCAGGCAGTTCCGCCCCATCAGGCGGCACGGCTCCCGGCGACTCTCCCGTGACCACTGGGGGCGCGGCGAGGCCATCTGGGACTCCGACACCAGGGGGCGCCCCTACACCGTGGACGAGGTGGACATCGACCGGGAGACCGCCGAGGACGCCGTGGCCCGGGTGCTGGGCAGTCCCGAGGTGTGGGTCCGCAGGCGGCGCTACTCGGTGGACGAGCGGCCGGTCCAGCTGTCGGTCTCCCATTTCCCCGCCGCCCTGGTGGAGGGAACCGCGATCACGAGAGAGGACACGGGCCCGGGAGGCGTCTACGCGCGCCTCGGCGAGCTCGGCCACGCCCCGGTGCACTTCACCGAGGAGATCAGGGCCCGCATGCCCCATCCCCATGAGACCGTCCAGCTTGACCTGCCCGCGGGCACCCCGGTCATCGTGATCGCCCGGGTCGCCCGCACCGCCGACGGCGTCGCCGTCGAGGTCAACGAGATGGTCCTCGACGCCGCATCTTACGTACTTCAGTACGACTTCGACTCATAGATCAAGGCCATCCGTCAACCGATAGGTTGACCTGTCCCCTGCGATCATTGATTTCTCTAGAGAAGTGCCTCACCGTCAGAGGTGGAACGTCGCAAAGACGGGCCTGGGCGCGGGGAAGGTGCACAGATGTCTTTCGACCGGCATCTCGCTGAAATCGCCCGGGAGTTCCCCGACTGGACGATCTGGCGGAGCGACGCGGGCAGGTGGTGGGCCACTCGCCACCACCCGCTGACCTCCGCCCAGCGCGATGTCGGCTGCGCGATGACCATCGATGCGGACGATCCGGAAGGGCTGCGCGAGCAGCTACTCGACCAGCGGGAACGTTCCCGCGGCACGGAGCCGGGAGCGGACACCTGAAGACCGCCCGGTGCCGGGATGAGCGGATCCGATGCGGTCCCGGCGCCGGGCCCCCAATCGCGGAAGCCCCCGACCCTATCGGGGGCGGGGGCTTCCGCTTGATCTTCGGACCACTCCCGCCACCCGTGACGCGTAGCGTCTCCCCTGCCGCACGAACCCGCTTCACGGTCTCCGGGGGCGGGATCCCCTACTTCCTGGGGGTGGCGTACTTCTCCTCGTCCTTCCCGGCCTTCCCCGCCGCCGGCCCGTCGTCGTCGGCGACGTCGTCGTCGCCGACCACCTCGACATGCATCTCGTCGAAACGGTCGTCGTCCCGGCCGTGCCGCTCGTCCGCGCCCCCGGCGGGGACCTCGTCGTCCACGATCACCCGTACGGACTCCAGATCGGGCGAGTCGTCGAACCCGGCGTCGTCCCGCACGCCCTCGGGCGCGTCCTCGGATCCGGCGTGCCGGGCGGGTCCGGTCTGTCCCGAGGGCGTCCTGGCGCCGTCGTGCGCGACGGTGTCCGCCGCGCCGGGCGCGCCCTGGGAGCCGTCCGGAGCCTCGGCGGGACCGGAACCGGGAGCGGGAGCGGGACTGGAATCGGCACCGGGACCGAGGGCGGGGGCGGCCGGCGCGGGCTGGACGCGAGCCGGGGGCAGCACGGAGCCCTCGTCGATCAGGGCTCCGGCCGCGGCCTCGCGGTGGAGCAGGTCTCCCAGGACGGAGCTCATCTCGTGCAGGCGGCGCATGACCTCGTGGTGGGTGTCGGTGAGATAGACGACCCGGCGACCGGTGGTCTCGTCCAGGGCGGCGGCGCGCTGCTGGGCCGTCGACAGGGTGGAGTGCGCGTCGGTGTTGGCGGCGCGGACGGTCGCCTCCGCCTCGGCGC
Organism: Streptosporangium sp. G12; assembly: GCF_052983175.1. NCBI lineage: Bacteria > Bacillati > Actinomycetota > Actinomycetes > Streptosporangiales > Streptosporangiaceae > Streptosporangium > Streptosporangium sp. G12. Next base: position 59,707 of record NZ_JBRIQO010000017.1, read on the forward strand.
CGGCGGCGCTCAGGGTGGCGTCCGCCTCGGCGCGGGCCTCCTGGACCGTCCGCTCGGCCTCGTTCCTCGCCGAGGTGACCATCCGGTCAGCCTCGGTTCGGGCGCCGCGCAGGGTCTCCTCGGACTCGGTACGGGCCGCGTTGAGCGTCTCCTCGGCGTCGTTACCGGCCTGGGCGAGCATCTGCTCGGCGGCGGCGGTGGCCTCGGCGACCCGGCGCTCGGCCTCCTGCTGCGCGGCGTTCAGAATGCCCTCGGCCCGGCCCCGCGCGGAGTTGATCAGCCGCTCGGCCTCCGCGGCCGCGTCGTCACGGAGCTTGATCGCCTCCGCCTCGGCGACCTGCTTCTTGGAGGTGGCCTCCTCCTCGCCGAGTTTCAGGATCTGGCTGAGCCTCTGGCCGAGTTCGTCGTAGTCCTGCGGGGCGTCGGAGAGCCTCCTGCGGGCCTCGGCCAGCTCGATCCGGCCCTGCTCGGCCTGGTCGATCGCCCGCGCGAGCCGCTCCTCCAAGTCGCGGATCTGGTGGCGGTGGCGGTCCATGTATTCGTGAACCTGACGACGGCTGTAGCCGCGCAGGGCGACCTCGAACGAGTCCTCGTGCATCAGGTCGGGAAAGCTGTCGTGCTGGTTTGTCATGGCACTGCCCGTGGAGGTTGTGTGGCGGGAAAGGAGACGTCAGGAGACGACTTTCCTGCTTACTGCCCAAGTCCGCAACCGGAACGCCCGACCTGCTTGCGGAAATACCGGACAGATCACCCCCTCGTACCATCGTCATCATGAACGCCACGCCCTACATCGCCGCCCTCGACGGCGACGCGATCCCGCGGATCCATCCGGACGCCTACATCGCCCCCGGAGCGGTGGTCGTCGGGAGGGTACGGCTGGGCCGTGCCGCGAACGTCTGGTACGGCTCGGTCCTGCGCGGCGAGGACGAGGACGTCGAGGTCGGGGAGGAGTGCAACATCCAGGACCTGTGCTGCCTGCACGCCGACCCGGGCGAGCCGGCCGTGCTGGAGCCCCGGGTGAGCCTCGGGCACAAGGCCATGGTGCACGGGGCACACGTGGAGACCGGCGCGCTCGTGGGCATCGGCGCGATCGTGCTCGGCGGCGCCAGGATCGGCGCGGGATCGCTGATCGCGGCGGGCGCCCTGGTGGGGCCGGGAAAGCGGATCCCGGCGGGGGTGCTCGTCGCGGGCGTCCCCGGGAAGATCGTCCGTGAGCTCACCGACGACGACCGCGACTCGTTCGCCCGTACACCGGCCGGCTACATCGCCAAGGCGGCCCGCCACCGGGCCGCGACCGTCCTCCCACCGGCCTGAGCGGCCTGGACGAACTGAACGACCTGAACGACCTCGGCACCCGGACGCCTGAGGATCCGAAGCCCCGGACGCCCAGGTGTCCGGGCGTTCCGGGATCTTCCGGCCCCGGACCGCGACCGCACGGCCCCGACGCGGCGGCGGGGAGGGCCTTACGATCGTGCCAGGCCCCATCGGGGGATCTCGGGGCCTGGCACGACCTTGACCGAAGGGAGGCAGGGGCATCCCGCCCGTGGCGCAGGCCAGGGGCCCTCGCCCCGGAATGCCGATGACCGGCATGTGGCAGTGGGACGGGTTCGACGCCATCGAGAACGACGTGCGGACCATGGTCGCCGACCACCGGTGGGTGGCGCTGCCGCCGCTCGCGCGCGCCCAGGCCATCGCGCAGCGCACGCTGGCCACCCCGGACGGCGGGCGCTGGCTGTTCGGCGCCCACGCCCGGTGGTACCGGCAGGATGCCGCCGACGGCCGCTGGTACCTGACCGCTCCCCCCGCCGACCGGGACTTCCGCGCCGCGGCGCACGTGGTCCACGCCACCTCGATGATCTTGCCGCACCTGGTGCCGACCGGCGCCGACCTCGTCGCCGACCGGGGATCGGTCCAGGGGTTCGTCGGCCCCGACGTGCCGTACGAGATCACCGAGCGGGTCCGCGAGCTGCTGGTCGCCCAGCGCGGCAGGCGCAGGGAGGACTTCCCGATCACCGGGCCGTTCGCCGAGCTCTTCGCCCGGGAGGTGGCCAGTCCCGTCGCCGCGATCTGGGGCACGCTCATGTGGTGCGCCTACGCCCCCGCCTTCGACGGCAACGAGGTGCTGCTGTCGATGTTCGGGGAGTTCCTGGCCCGCCCGCTGCCCGGCGACGAGTGGGTCCGCTGGCTGCCGCCCACCTCGCTGGGCGACCTGGTCGCGCTGTACGGCGAGCGGGTCAGGGCCGGGCACCCGGAGGCGGGCCTGCGGCTGGTCGCGTTGATGGCCGACACCGCCACCGTGGTGCGTGAGGACCCGAGGTTCAGGCCGAGGGCCGACGCCCTGCTGTCCATGGTCGAGCCGTTGCTGCGCCGGGCCTGCCGGGATCCCGCCGTGGCCCACCAGGGGGACGAGGCCGTACGGCACGCGTGGCTCTCGCGCTGCCCGCCCCACCTGACGCTGCCCGACACCTCGCCCGGCGAGTACTTCCAGCACGCGGTCTACGACCTGGTCCAGGCGCTGGGCTTCCTCGCCCCGATGGGCGCCGACCCCCGGGCGGTGGCCGCCTCGCTGCTCGCCGCCGATCTGTCGGACGTCGCGCCCAGGGCGGCCGACGGTGTCTACCCGTGGCTGGATCCCGAGCTGCGGCACATCCTCCACGTGGTGCTCACCGACGCCTCGCACCCGCTGCGGGGGTGCTGGCCGCGTTCCGGAGAGCTGCCCGCGGCGCTCCACCCGCCGGACCGTGCCGCGGCGGCGGCCCTGCTCGGCGCCGCCTACGCCACCGGGCTTGCGTGGTGCCGCCTCACGGGAACCGAGATACCGGAGCGGGGATTTCCGACGGCCTCCGCGGTCGTGCACCGGCTGACGCACGAGCGCGACGATCCCGTCCCCGGAGTATCGGGGACTTACCGTTGCTTGTGAGTGCGCTTTGGTAAGCGCGCTCTCAGGCAGCTTCCGGCTTGCGCCGGAGCGTTCCCCGTTTCCGGGGTTCCCGTTTCGCCGGTGCGCGCCCGGCACAGGTGCCGGGTCTTACCACTCCTCCACGGGCGTTTACCGTCTCCCCGCGACTCTGGGCGGCGTCGGCCGCGAGCGCGACCGCCGAGGTGGGGTCGGTGGAGACGGGCAGGTCGATGAAGACGCCTCCGCCGAAGAGACGCAGGCCTACCCCATGGTGGTTGCGTCGTGCGAGGCGACGGGATCGACGTCTGCGGCCAGGATCAGCCGTCCGACCTTACGGGTGGGCACGGGCCAGGCGCCTTCCCGATCCCACCGGTAAGCGGTGATCGGGTGGACACCCTGCGCCTTAACCCACTCTTTCAAGATCACTCACGCATACTGATACATGCTCCACCACCAACTGCTTCCAACCCCCGTCACTTCTGACACGCACCGGTATGCCTAAACCACAAATACAGTTATTTCATCCTTACTCTCCCTATATCCTTCTAGCCCCCTACGCATCAGACAATTAGCTGAATTGTGATCTCCTAAACGGGAAATGATCCTCCTTGAGGATGTGCCGGGCGGGGCGAGGAATGGTCCCGATGGGCCATGGGCACCGATGTCCGCCCGCCGTAACCTCGAAGTGGGTGTGGGCTGCGGAAGGAAGGACGACGCGGTGGGGCACGACGACCTGGACTCTAGGGTCCACGACCGTGTCGCGTTGGACGAGATCGCGCTCTATGCCGAGGTGCTGTCCGCCGTCGCGATCAGCGAACGGCCCCTCACCTTGGTGGAGCTCGACAACGCGCTCGGATTGAGCGCTTCGGCTGTTTGCTGAAGCCTCGGGAAGAACCGTTTCCAAGACCTGGTCCCGGACCCTCCAACGGGGTCCGGGACGTGGTCGGAAAAGATAGTCATGTGACTAGTCACGAACGGACGAGACGGGCGATCGCGGCCGACGCCTCCTTGACCTTCTCCTGAGCCTCCGGCCCTCCGGCGTTGACGGCGTCGGCGACGCAGTGCCCGATGTGGTCCTCCAGCAGGCCCAGCGCCACCGCCTGGAGCGCCCGCGTGGCGGCCGAGACCTGGGTCAGCACGTCGATGCAGTAGGCATCCTCTTCGACCATCCGCTGCAGACCCCTGATCTGTCCCTCGACGCGCCGCAACCGAGTCAGATAAGCCTGCTTGTCACCGCTGTACCCATGCATGTCCCAACGGTACCGGTGTCAGGCACGGCGGGACGTGGCCGCGATCAGTTTCTCCCAGCGGTCGGCCACCGAGGACGCGTCGTGGTCCGCCGCGACCTCCAGGGCGCCCGCGGCCAGCCCCCTGCGCCGTCCCTCGTCGTCGATGAGCGCGAGCAGCGCGGACGCGTACGCCTCGATCTCGTCCTCCCCCTCGGCGACCAGCACCCCGTTCCGCCCGTCGGCCACGAACTCGCCCGGTCCCCGGGGGCCGTCGAACGCGATCACCGGCACCCCGCTGGCCATCGCCTCGATCACGGTCATCCCGAGCACCTCCGTCCTGGAGGTCGTCGCCACGATCGACGCCTTGGCGAACTCGCCGGTCAGGTCGGAGGTCGTCCCCATGAAGTAGACGTGGTTGTGCAGATCGAGGTCGCCGACCAGGGCGCGCAGGCGCTTCTCCTCGGGGCCCCCGCCGTACAGGCGCAGCCGCCAGTCGGGGCGCTTGCCCGCGACGACGGCGAACGCGCGGATCAGCCGGTCGTGGGCCTTCACCGGCACCAGACGCCCTCCCGCGGCGACGATGCGGTTGTCCATCCGCGAGCGCGGCCACGGCCCGGCGGGCAGCGCGTCCGGGATCACGCCGACCGGGACGTTCCCGCCGAGCAGGTGGTCCCACTCCTGCCGGCTCGTCTCGGTGGCGGCGGCGACCGCGTCCAGGCGCGGGTAGAACTTCCTGATCGGCCCGGGCACCGGCGGCCGGCCCCACTCGCGGGCGATCCGCGTGACGTCGCGCGGCGCGTGCCTGGCCACCTGGACGCTCAGCCCCGGCCGGGTGCTGATGAGCACGTCGGTCCGCAGCCCGCGCAGCCGCCGCCAGAGGGCGACCTCGGTGCGCATCTGGCCCCGCGGGAGCAGGTATCTGACCCCCGGCTGGGCGTCGACCACCCAGGAGAGCCTCACACCGGACGCCACCGGGAAGAACGGTTTCTCCCGGTGGCGGCGGACGCTGATGATCTCGACCTCGTGACGTTCTGCCAGCTCCCCCGCGAGGTTGACGATCGAGCGGACGTCACCGCGCATGCCGTAGACGGAGGGGGTGAGAAGGCAGATCCTCACCCGCCGACCTCGATCCTGAGCTCGTCGTCCGCCGTGTAGCAGGGCCGGATCGGCACGCCGTCGATCTGCGTGGCGGGATAGTGCAGGCGGCGGCGCTTGCCGTCGACGTCGTCCAGCCGGGAACCCAGCCGCAGCGGCGTGGCCACGCCGCGTACCTCCAGCGAGGGTTCCCAGGTGCCTGTCTGGTCGGGGGCGGCGGCGAGTACGTCGCACAGCGAGAGCGCGGCGTGGAAACGCACCCCCTGGACCGTTGCAACGGAGGTCAGCTCCGCGTCGGGCCGGCTGCGGCGCAGGGCGAGCTTCGCCTCGTGCCGCGCCTCGTCGTCGTCGAGGCCGGTGAAGGCCAGCAGCCCGGTGACCTCGAAGCGCCCCTCCCTGAACCAGACGGAACGGACCTCCGCCGCCGGCTGGGCGTCGTCGACCTTCAGGGCGAGGAAGCCGTTGCGGGTCCGGTAGGCGCGGTAGGCCAGCGTTCTGCGGCTCAGCGCGTACGCGTCGAGGTGGTCGAGGGAGAATCCGGGATCGACACTGCGCAGCCGCGTGCGCGCCGCACCCTGTTGCAGGTAGGTGTCCCAGCGGCCGGGACCGAGTTCGAGGGGCGCGAGCGAGACCGCCAGCTCCGCCTCGCGCATCCGTACGCCCGGCGTGCCCAGCGGCACCCGGCTCTCGACCGAGGTGGCCCGGTTACGCAGGACCAGTTCGGTGCCGTCGGCCAGAGGTTCGTCGACGGCCAGCCGAAGTGAGAGAACATCGGCCAGGGTAACCTCGGCATCGCTGACGACGACGGGCATCGTCAAGCCCCCTCCCCGTTGAATGAGCTACGCGACGTTGAGGTTACCGTGATTTTCCCGTTATGTGGAGAAAGGTTTTCGGACCTGACATCCTTTTCCCGATGACTTGACCGCATGTCAGAGGGAACATCGGGAAGATGTCCCCTCTGACCGGTCACCGACCGGATGTCAGGACGCCTCGACGGGCCGGCCCTTGATCGACTTGATCAGCAGCTGGGAGACGTCGACGACCTCAAGCGTCTCCTTGGCCTCACCCGAGTTCTTCTTCTCGTTGATCGAGTCACCGAGCATGACCAGGCAGAACGGGCAGGCCGTGGAGATGGTGTCCGGCTCGGTGGTCAGCGCCTCGTCCACGCGCTCGGTGTTGATGCGCTTGCCGAGCCGCTCCTCCATCCACATCCGCGCGCCGCCCGCGCCGCAGCAGAAGCCGCGGTCCTTGTGGCGGTGCATCTCCTGGGTCTTCACCCCGGGCACCTTGGCCATGATGTCTCGGGGCTGGGAGTAAACCTTGTTGTGGCGTCCGAGGAAGCACGGGTCGTGGTAGGTGATCTTCTCCTCGATCGGCGTGACCGGGACCAGCCTGCCCTCGTCCACGAGCTTGGCCAGCAGCTGGGTGTGGTGCACCACCTCGTAGGTGCCGCCGAGCTGGGGATACTCGTTGGCGAGGGTGTTGAAGCAGTGCGGGCAGGTCGCGACGATCTTCTTGACCCCGGCCTCGTTCAGGGTCTCGATGTTCTGCTTGGCCAGCATGTCGAAGAGATACTCCATGCCCAGGCGGCGGGCCGGGTCACCGGTGCACGCCTCCATCGGGCCGAGCACCGCGAACGTGACGCCCGCGACGTGCAGCAGCTCCGCGACCGCCTTGGTGGTCTTCTTCGCCCGGTCCTCCAGGGCCCCGGCGCAGCCGACCCAGAAGAGGTACTCGGTGTCGTCGGGCATCTTCTCGTCCACGAGCGTGATCTCGATGGGGTCGACCTCGCGACCGGCCAGCTCCTCGATCCAGTCGGCCCGCTTCGTCTCGGGCATCCCCCACGGGTTGCCCTTGTTCTCCAGGTTCTTGACCATGACGCCGGCCTCGGACGGGAAGTTGGACTCCACCATCGCCTGGTAGCGGCGCATGTCGAGGATGTGGTCGATGTGCTCGATGTCGACCGGGCACTGCTCGACGCAGGCGCCGCAGTTGGTGCAGGACCACAGCACGTCGGGGTGGATGACGCCGTCCTCGCCGACCAGCGGCTTCTCCAGCAGGGCCAGCACGTCCTCGTGGAGGCCCGCGCGCTCCTCCTGGGTCGCCATCAGGTACGGCGCGACCTTGAACGCGTGGTCGCGCTGCTCCAGGATCAGCATCTTCGGCGACAGCGGCTTGTCGGTGTTCCAGGCCGGGCACTGGTCCTGGCAGCGTCCGCACTCGGTGCAGGTGTAGAAGTCGAGGAAGCCCTTCCAGGTGGTGTCCTCGATCTTGCCCCGGCCGAGCCTGTCGCCGTCGAGCTCCTCGTCCTCGAAGTCGACGACCTTGCCGTCGATCCGCATCGGCTGGGCCGGGCCGTTGCCGTCGGGACGCCTGGAGAACGCCACGTTCAGCGGCGCGGTGAAGATGTGCAGGTGCTTGGAGTTCACCACGATCACGAGGAACACCAGCATGACGCCGATGTGCAGGAGCAGACCGACGTGTTCGAGCGTCTCGTTGGCCGAGGCCCCCAGCGGGCGCAGCAGGGCGGCCGCCGCGTCGGAGGCGAACGCCCCCGAGGCGTACGGCAGGTTGCCGGTGTTGGCGGCGGCGCCGCGGAAGAGGAACATCGTCCAGATCACGTTGAAGATCATGAAGAGGACGAGCCAGGCACCGCCGAGGTGCGACCCGGAGAAGCGGGACCTGCGGCCCAGCTTCTTCGGCGAGTTCTTGATCCTGATGATCGCGAAGGCGAGAAGGCCGAGCAGGGCCGCGACCGCGATGAAGTCCTGCAGGAAGCCCAGGATCGCCCACGTCCCGACGAGCGGGATGTGGAAGTCGGGGGTGCCGGTGACGGCCCCCTGGATCAACGCGCCGTACGCCTCCAGATAGACGGTCACCAGGATGAAGAACGCCCACATGACGAAGAAGTGCGCGACGCCCGACGCCGTCCACTTCAGCAGCTTCCGCTGCCCGAAGACCTCGACCAGCTGGGCCTTGATCTCCTCACCCAGGTGAGTCCTGGCGTACGCGACGCGCTCGGGCGCGGCGGGCCCGACGGTGGCGAGCTTGTACAGGAACAACACGCGGCGCGCGGCAAGCGCGACCGCGACGGCTGTCATGACCAGCCCGATGATCGCTACCCAGAGCACGGGTCCTCCCACAGACGGCGTTGGCTGCCAGCGTACGACCGCCGGTCATCCACGATGACAAGGGGTCTCCACAAATCCTACCGACGAGTAACTTCGCTTCGTACCGGGACCCGCGGCGACCGTGGTCACCCTATGGTCAACACCGTTCCCAGAACAATGCTCTGTACGCCTCCGGACGGCATCGAAGTGACCGGGGAGAGCCGCGGGACGTGACGGGAAGGTCACACGGACGAGCGGGAAGGGCTATTCGGGCGGGCCGAGGTAGCCCTGGATCGTGGGTGTGAGCAGTTTCACCAGGTCCTCGATGTCCACCGAGGCCAGCGGCTCCAGCTTGAGGACGTAGCGCACCAGGACCACGCCGAACATCTGCGCGAACGCCGCCTCCATCCGGATCGGCGGGACGCCCAGAGCCTCCCCCACCCGGCCGAGGAGCGCCTGGCCGAGGAACTCGCGGATCGTGACGACCATCTGCTCGTTGGTCATCGCGGTGCGGACCAGCGCCAGTACCGGCTGGCGCGCCCCGGCGTCCGCGATGATCGTCAGGATGAGCCGGACCAGCCGCTCACCGGCCTGCTCGCGGGGCCCCGCCATGACCGCCGAGAGGACGACGTCGGGGGTGATCGGCAGATCCATCGCCTCGACGAACATCCCCTCCTTGCCGGAGAAGTAGTGGTGGACCAGCGCCGGGTCCACCCCCGCCTGCCGGGCGATGCCCCGGATGGTCGCCTTGTCGAACCCCTTCTCCGCGAAGGTCTCGCGCGCCGCCGCGAGGATCTGCCCCCGCGTGTCGGCCGACCCCGGCCTGCGCCCGGGACGCCTCCTGGCCTCCGCGGCGGATCCGCTCCCGGACCCGTTCCCGGTTCCGGACCCGTTCCCGTTCCCGGGCGGAGTGCTCGCGGCGGGCTCGCTCATGCGGGGGTGGAGGCCGTGAGGTGCAGCCGTGCGAAGGCCAGCGCCTCCGCGAGGTCGTCGATCCGCTCGGAGCGGCTGGTCGCCTTACGCGTGTTGATCTCCAGCACGACCAGCCCGGAGTATCCGTTGCCCGCCATCCGCTCCAGGATCGGCGCGCACGGCTGGCCGCCCCGCCCGGGAACCAGGTGCTCGTCCTTGTTCGGCACCCCCAGGCCGTCGGCCAGGTGCAGGTGGGCGAGCCGGTCACCGAGCTTGGTGAACATCTCCAGGGCGTCGGAGCCGGACACCGCCGTGTGCGACAGGTCCAGCGTGACCTGCGGGAAGTCGTAGTCGACCGGGTTCCAGTCGGGCGCGTAGGGGACGACCTCGTTGCCCCTGGCCTTCAGCGGGAACATGTTCTCCACCGCGAAGACCACGTCGGTCTCCTCACGCATCCTGGCCAGGCCGATCTCGAAGTCGCGCGCGTAGTCGCGCTGCCAGCGGAACGGGGGGTGCACCACGACCGTCCTGGCGCCGACCCGCTCGGCGGCGCGCTGCGCGCGCTGGAGCTTGGCCCACGGGTCCTTGCCCCACACGCGCTGCGTCACCAGCAGGCACGGCGCGTGGATGGCCAGGATCGGCAGCTGGTAGTGGTCCGACAACCGCTCCAGGACGTCGACGTCCTGGCTCACGGGGTCGGCGCCCACCATGATCTCCACACCGTCGTACCCCAGGCGCGCGGCCAGCTCGAAGGCGTCGGGAGTGCGTTCGGGATACACCGACGCTGTGGACAGCGCGATCTTCGCGCTGGATACACGGACGCTCATACCGCTTCCTCGTCTCCGGCTCGGAGCGCACACTCGCGAACACCGCCGGGCCGACCGGCCCCCTCGCTCAAGTCGCTCACCTTTGCCAGCCTAAGCGGGTCCGGAGAGCAGTGCTGTCCGCCACCACCGACGCGGCCGAGATCACACCATTACGGTGAAGGCATGCCGAGGTTCTTGAGGGGCGCCATCCCCAGCCCCAACATCTGGAACACCCCCCAAACCTACGAGCTGGAGAACCGGGCGGTGGACCCCGAAGGGCGCGCCGAGGCCGCGATGTCGGCCATCCGGTCGTGGACCGGCGCGACGGTCCTCGACATCGGCTGCGGCACCGGTTACCACCTGCCCGCCCTCGCCGCCACCGCCGCCCGCGTGATCGGCGCGGAACCGCACGAGGACCTCGTCCAGCTGGCCAGGCGCCGCTGCCGTACCCTGCGGAACGTCGAGATCCACGCCGCCACCGCCCAGGCCCTCCCGCTGCCCGACGCCTCCGTGGACGTGGCCATCGCCCGCTGGGCGTACTTCTTCGGCCCCGGGTGCGAGCCCGGCCTGGCCGAGCTCTCCCGGGTGATGCGGCGCGGCGGCGCGGCCTTCGTGATCGACATCGACACCACCCGCGGCGCCTTCGGCCGCTGGTTCGGCCAGTCCATCCCCGCGTACTCGGCCAGGTCCGTCGAGAACTTCTGGAACCGCCAGGGCTGGCAGACGAACAAGCTCGACCTGCGCATGTCCTTCGAGCGCCGCGCCGATCTGGAGGCGGTGCTCCGCATCGAGTTCACCCCCGCGGTCGCCGACCGGGCCATCGCCGAGACGCCCGGCCTGGAGATCGCCTACCCCAACCTGCTGCGCTGGAAGCTGTTCTGAACCTCCACGGCCCCGGCGACACGGTCGTACGGGCGGGGACCTCCGCGGGCCGGCCGGGAACAACGGGACGGGCACTTGACCTTGACGTTGATGTCAAGGTTTATCGTCGTGTCATGGGGAGGGCCGGATGCGGATCGGTGAGCTGGCGCGGCGGGCGGGTGTCAGCACCCGGGCGCTGCGCTACTACGAGCAACAGGGGCTGATCACTGCCCGGCGCTCGGCCAACGGCTACCGGGAGTACGGGGAGACGGATCTCAGACTCGTCTCCGAGATCCGTTCGCTGCTCGCCGTCGGATTCACCCTGGACGACGCCCGCCCGTTCGTGGACTGCCTGCGGGCCGGTCACGAGTCAGGGGGGTCGTGCCCGGAGTCCGTGGCCGTCTACCAGCGCAAGCTGGCGGAGATCGACGACGAGATCCGCGCGCTCCTCACCCGGAGGGCGGAGGTGGCGGCGCAGCTGACCACGGCCTGCCCAGGATGCGTACTGAGGAAAGTGGGAAAACCATGATCACATTGACCGCGGAGAACTTCGACGAGCAGGTGCTGCGGAGCGACAAGCCCGTCCTGGTCGACTTCTGGGCCGAGTGGTGCGGGCCGTGCAAGATGATCGCGCCGGTCCTGGCGGAGATCGAGGCCGAGTACGGCGACCGCGTCACGATCGCCAAGCTCAACGCCGACGACTACCCCGAGATCACGGCGAGGTACGGCGTCCTCGGCCTGCCGACGCTCAACCTCTACAAGGGCGGCGAGGTCGTGCAGCAGATCAAGGGCGCCAAGCCCAAGCGCCTGCTCCTGGCCGACCTCGAAGGCCACATCTGACCGAGCGCGTGCCGTCCCTCCCTGCGACTTTCACCCGGTACGGCATGCCGTACCGGGTGAAAGTTGTCGGGCCCTGCCGGTAACGTGCGGCCATGGCGAAGAAGGCTGGTGGCTACCGCTGTGCCGAGTGCGGGTGGCAGACGGCCAAGTGGGTGGGGCGCTGCGGCGAGTGCCAGGCCTGGGGCACGGTCGAGGAGGAGACGGCGGCCGCGGGGGCGCGCGTGGCCTCCGCAGGGGCGGTGTCGGCTCCGGCGGTGCCGATCGGCCAGGTCAAGGCCGAGGTGGCGCACGCGCGCGGCACCGGGGTGCCCGAGCTCGACCGGGTCCTCGGCGGCGGCCTGGTCCCCGGGGCCGTGGTGCTGCTCGCCGGCGAGCCCGGCATCGGCAAGTCGACCCTCCTGCTGGAGGCGGCGGCCAAGATCGCCCGGCAGCAGACGGTCCTCTACATCACGGGCGAGGAGTCGGCCGCCCAGGTGCGGATCAGGGCCGACCGGATCGGCGCGATCCAGGACCGCCTCTACCTGGCCGCCGAGACCGACCTGGGCGCGCTGGTCTCGCACGTCGAGAAGGTCCAGCCCGACCTGCTCATCGTCGACTCGGTGCAGACGATCGGCTCCACCCAGGCGACCGGCGTGCCGGGCGGGGTGACCCAGGTCAGGGAGGTCGCGGGAAACCTGGTGCGGCTGGCCAAGGAGCGCGGCATGGCCACCGTGCTGGTCGGCCACGTCACCAAGGAGGGCTCGATCGCCGGCCCCCGGACCCTGGAGCACCTGGTCGACGTCGTGCTCCACTTCGAGGGCGACCGGCACTCCCGGCTCCGCCTGGTCCGCGCGATCAAGAACCGGTACGGCCCGGTCGACGAGGTCGGCTGCTTCGATCTTCACGAGAGCGGCATCGAGGGCATCGCCGACGCCAGCGGCCTGTTCGTCTCCCACCGCACCGACCCGGTGCCCGGCACCTGCGTCACGGTCACCCTGGAGGGCACCCGGCCGCTGCCGGCCGAGGTCCAGGCGCTGGTCGCCAGGACCGAGGCACAGCAGCCGCGCCGCTCCTCCTCGGGGCTCGACACCTACCGGGTGACGATGGTCCTGGCCGTGCTGGAGCGGCGGCTCAACGCCAAGCTGGGCGGGTGCGACGTCTTCACCGCCACCGTCGGGGGGATCAAGCTCAGCGATCCCGCGGTCGACCTGTCGGTGATGCTGGCGGTCGCCAGCGCGGCCGGCGACAAGGCACTGCCCTCCGGCCTGGTGGTGCTCGGCGAGGTGGGCCTGGCCGGAGAGCTGCGCCCGGTGCGCGACGTGCGGCGCCGCCTGTCGGAGGCCGCCCGGCTGGGCTTCACCCGGGCGCTGGTCCCCGCGGGCTCCCTCGACACGGGCAAGAAGCGCAACGGCGACCACTCCCTGGTCCCCATGGCCGGGCGCGGCGCGCCCTTCGCGCCCGGATTCGACGTCGTCGAGGCGGAGAACGTCTGGGATGCCCTCACCCACGTCACCTGAGCACCCGTCACCTGAGCCGCGCCCCGCTCCCGCGACCGTCACAGGCGCCGTACGGCACATGGGCCGCCGGCCCGCGCGGTACGCCTCACGGGCACCGCGCGGGCCACGGGAGCCACGGCCGGCGACCCCGTGGCGGCGCGGCGCGTCACGGGAGCCGCACGGCGCGTGGCATCCACCGATTCCGGGCCGCGCGGAGCCTTCGCCGGTAAGCTGACTGTTATACGCAGACCACGGGGGTCATGTGGCAGCAACCTACAAAGGGCTCGACGAACGCCGCAGAGCCGTCCTGGCCGCGGTCGCACCGGGCACCGCTCTGCGCGACGGGCTGGAGCGCATTCTCCGCGGGCACACGGGTGGCCTGATCGTGCTGGGATACGACGGCACGGTCGAGGAGATATGCAGCGGCGGCTTCGAGCTGGACGTCGAGTTCTCCGCGACGCGGCTGCGGGAGCTGGCCAAGATGGACGGCGCCATCGTCCTCAACTCCGGCGACCTGCGGATCGTGCGGGCGGCCGTGCACCTGATGCCCGACCCGTCCATCCCCACCGACGAGTCCGGCACCCGGCACCGCACCGCCCAGCGCGTGGCCCTGCAGACGTCGCTGCCGGTCATCTCCCTCAGCAAGTCCATGCGGATCATCGCCCTCTACCTCGACGGCATCCGCTACGTGGTGGAGGAGTCGGCGGTCATCCTGTCCAAGTCCAACCAGGCCCTGGCCACGCTGGAGCGCTACAAGCTCCGCCTGGACGAGGTCTCCGGCACGCTCTCGGCGCTGGAGATCGAGGATCTGGTGACGGTCCGTGACATCGCGGTGGTCGCCCAGCGGCTGGAGATGGTCAGGCGCATCTCCGAGGAGATCGCCGGTTACGTGGTCGAGCTCGGCACTGACGGCCGGCTGCTCTCCCTGCAGCTGGACGAGCTCGTGGCCGGCACGGAGAGCGACCGCGAGCTGATCGTGCGCGACTACCTGCCCGTGGCGGGCCGCCGGCCGCGCAAGTTCGCCGAGGCGCTGCACGAGCTCGACCAGCTCTCCTCCGCCGAGCTGCTCGATCTCTCGGTCGTCGCCCAGATCCTCGGCCATTCGGGCAACGACGCCCTGGAGACCCCGGTGAGTCCCCGGGGTTACCGCCTGCTGGCCAAGGTCCCGCGCCTGCCGAACACGGTGGTCGACCGCCTCGTCGACCAGTTCGCCAGCCTGCAGAAGCTCCTGGCGGCCAGCATCGGCGAGCTCCAGGAGGTGGGCGGGGTGGGTGAGGCCAGGGCCCGCCACATCCGCGAGGGCCTGTCCCGGCTGGCGGAGTCGTCCATCCTGGAACGCTACGTCTGAGGTCCCCGCTCCGGCGGGGACCATCGGGCGGCCGCGGGGACCCTCGGGCCGCTAGCGGAGGTGGAAGACGGCCTTGCGGCTCCTCAGGCCCGGGGCGTGGACCACCGCGACGTAGGTGCCGGGCAGGGCGGCGGCGCGGTCGGCGGCGCAGTCGTCACCGGAGCGGCGGCGGTCCCACACCAGCTCCTTGACGTACGGGATGCCACGTTCGAGCTCGCGGACCCTGGTGGCCTCGCCGCTGACGCAGTCGGAGGACGACCACACGCGGTCGTCGCCGGAGGTGATGCGCACCTCCATGGCGCGCGGCCCGACGTCGGCGGTGCACATCACCTTGCCGACGTTGACGAGGGTGAGGACGAACCGGGGCCGGATGCCCGCCGGATAGACCGTCCCCTGGCCCTCCATGCTCAGCACGAGCTGCGGGGAGGCGCAGGCCTCGCCGGGCCGCCCGGGCCCGGCGGACGCCTTGGCCGCCCCCGGCGAGGGCGTCGGGCTCGCGGACGGCGTGGGGATGACCGTCACGGTCGGCAGGACGGCCAGCAGCGGGTCAGGTGTCTCCTGCCGGGCGGCCGGGTTCCTCTCCCTGACGTCGTCCGGCCCGCTCGTCGACGAGCAGGCCCACGCCACGACGGCGACCACCACGAGCACACCGACGAGCGCGGCCATCCGGCGCCGCCAGTAGATGTCAACTCCGATGTCGCTACGGAACGTGTCAGGATCCATACGCTCAGTATGGTTAGTCCTCGTGGGCCGCAGCAGGCGACCCGCCGCTTCCGGCCTGTTTCGGCCGCCGGACACGGGGCGGGGACGGGTGAAGGCAGGTGAAGACGGGCCAAGGGTGCCCGAGGCCGCACTATCGTCGAAAGGTGCCCGAGTCGAACCGCTTACTCGAACCCATCCTCGGCTGGTACGCCGGCAACGCCCGCGACCTTCCCTGGCGGACGCCCGGCGCCTCCCCCTGGTCGATCCTGGTCAGCGAGATCATGCTGCAGCAGACGCCGGTGGTCAGGGTGCTGCCCGTCTGGACCGAGTGGATGGAACGCTGGCCGACGCCCGCCTCGCTCGCCCGCGAGTCGCCCGGCGAGGCCGTACGCCACTGGGGCCGCCTCGGCTACCCCCGCCGGGCACTGAACCTGCACGCGTGCGCCCGCGCGATCACCGACCGGCACGGCGGCGAGGTCCCCACCGACCACGACGCGCTGCTGGCGCTTCCCGGCGTCGGCGAGTACACCGCCGCCGCGGTCGCCAGCTTCGCCTTCCAGGGCCGTCACGCGGTTCTCGACACCAACGTGCGGCGAGTCCTGGCGCGGGCCGTCAGCGGCCAGGAGTATCCGCCGAAGGCCACCACGCCCGCCGAGCGCCGGCTCGCCGCCTCGCTGCTCCCCGACGCCGACCGCGCCCCCGTCTGGGCGGTCGCCGTCATGGAGCTGGGCGCCCTGGTCTGCACCGCCCGCGCCGCCCGCTGCGCCGACTGCCCGATCAGCGACCTGTGCGCCTGGCGTCTGGCGGGCAAACCGGCCTACGACGGTCCGGCGCGCAAGGGCCAGACGTACGCGGGCACGGACCGCCAGTGCCGCGGCCGCCTCCTCGCGGTGCTGCGCCAGGCCCACGGCGCCGTACCCAAGGAGGCTCTCGACGTGGTCTGGGACGACGCCCCGCAGCGCGAGCGCGCCCTCGACGGCCTGGTGGCGGACGGCCTGGCAGAGGTCCTCGACGACGGCGCCTACCGCCTCCCGGGCTGAAGCGGCGCGGCCCCTCTCCCGACCGGGCCCGGCCCGGCGAGCGTGGGAGGTCAGGCGGCGAGGCGCAGGCCGAGGGCGGTGAGGCTGGTGCGAGCCCAGTCGAGCTCCTCGGCGATCATGTTGACCAGGGCGCCGGGGCCCCTGGTCCTCAGGGGGACGGCCAGATCGTGGGTCTCCACCTCGATGTGCGCGGTGCCGTTCACCGCGCCGGAGAGCATCGCGGTGAGGGTGTCCTCCAGCACCGGACGGGTGCTGGGCAGCTCCTGACAGGCGGCGGCCATGTGGTTGTGCACGTGGCCGAGCTTCACCACCGGGGCTCCGGTGTCGGCCAGGCCCCGCAGGGCCGCTCCGGGCTCCTCAGAGCCGCCCGCGAGGTAACAGGCGTCCAGGCAGATCCCGAGATGCTCGGAGTCGATGCCGCCCACCCGGTCGAGGGCCTGCTTGGTGGTCTCCAGCACGCATCCGGGCCACGGCTCGAAGCCGACCCTGATCGTCTTGCCGGTGACGCTGTGCAGCCCGCGCAGCTCGCGGGCGAGGCGCTCCAGCCGTCGCGAGGCGATCGAGTGCAGGTCGGCCGGCCAGTCGCGGCGCCAGCCGATGGGGATGGTGGAGATGCTCCCGAAACGGACGTCCTGCGGGAGCAGGAAGGCCAGGATCTTGGCCAGGGCCATCGTGTAGCGGTAGCGCTCGGGCTTGGCCCAGTCAGGACCGGGGACCTCCTGGTTCCTGCCGCCGGTGCCGTTGAGGCTGACGACCTCCAGGCCGCGCTCCTCGAGGGAGCGGCGCAGGCGCACCAGCTCGATCCTGTCGGCGGTGAGATGGTCGGCGACGCTCGGGGAGAGCCAGAGGCCGACCCCCATGCGCTCCACCCCGAGGCGCTTGCGCACCGGCACCGCGTACCGCGTCAGGTGCGCGATGAGGTTCTCCAGATCCTCGGCGGGGTGCACACCCGCGTTGTAGGCCAGGTGAACGAGCGTCCCGTCCTCGTGCCGTAAACGCATGCGTGCCTCCAAGGCGTGCTTTCCGTGTAAGCGTCCCGGCGGCCCCGCGCCGGTCGTCGACGCCTGCCGGGAGCTCGACCCGGTCGTCCGAAGCATCCCGCGCGGGCACCGACCTCCGCGTCACTCCCGGAGCTGATTCCTCGGTACGTCGCTGGGCTGACCTCGATACCGCTCTCAACGCAGTCCGTACAACGTTGAGATCATCTGGGTGGGATCGACCGAACTCGCTCTACAGAGTGTAGTACTACCTGTCGTGGCGAGATACCGTCTTTGGTAACAAATAAGCAGACCCCGCAGTGAGTCTCCTCACTGCGGGGTCTGCTCCCTGCTTGATCAGGCCGTGCCCGGCCGGTCCTAGTTCTGGATCGGCTCCGCGATGGCGGCGGCCGAGTCGGGAACCTGGTCGACCGGCGCGTTCTCACCGATGAAGGTGAACTTCGCGTTCTCGCCCTCGCCCTCGATGCCGATCTTCACGATCTGGCCGGGACGGAGCTCGCCGTACAGGATCTTCTCGGACAGGGTGTCCTCCAGCTCGCGCTGGATCGTACGGCGGAGCGGGCGGGCGCCCATCACCGGGTCGTAGCCACGGTCGGCCAGCAGCTGCTTGGCCTCCTGCGTGAGCTCCATCCCCATGTCGCGGTCCTTCAGACGCAGGCCCACCTGGGCCAGCATCAGGTCGACGATGCGGATGATCTCCTTCGGCGTGAGCTGGTGGAAGACCACGATGTCGTCGACACGGTTGAGGAACTCCGGCCGGAAGTGCTGCTTGAGCTCCTCCTGGACCTTGGACTTCATCCGGTCGTAGTTGGACTCGGCGTCGTTGTTCTTCGCGAAGCCGACGCCCTGACCCTTGGAGATGTCGCGGGTGCCGAGGTTCGTCGTCATGATGATGACGGTGTTCTTGAAGTCGACCACCCGGCCCTGGGCGTCGGTCAGGCGACCGTCTTCCAGGATCTGCAGCAGCGAGTTGAAGATGTCGGGGTGGGCCTTCTCGATCTCGTCGAACAGGACGACCGAGAACGGCTTGCGCCGCACCTTCTCCGTCAGCTGCCCGCCCTCCTCGTACCCGACGTAGCCGGGAGGCGAGCCGAACAGGCGGGAGACGGTGTGCTTCTCCATGAACTCCGACATGTCCAGCATGATCAGCGCGTCCTCGTCCCCGAACAGGAACTCGGCCAGCGCCTTGGACAGCTCGGTCTTACCGACACCGGACGGGCCGGCGAAGATGAACGAGCCACCCGGACGGCGCGGGTCCTTCAGACCGGCGCGCGTACGGCGGATCGAGCGGGACAGACCCTTGATGGCGTCGTCCTGACCGATGATCCGCTTGTGCAGCTCGTCCTCCATGCGGAGCAGTCGCTGGGACTCCTCCTCGGTGAGCTTGAAGACCGGGATGCCGGTGGCGGTCGCCAGGACCTCCGCGATGAGCTCCTCGGTGACCTCGGCGACGACGTCCATGTCGCCGGCCTTCCACTCCTTCTCGCGGCGCTCGCGCTTGAGCTGGAGCTGCTTCTCCTGGTCACGCAGCGCGGCGGCCTTCTCGAAGTCCTGCGCGTCTATCGCGGACTCCTTGTCGCGCCGCACGTTGGCGATCTTCTCGTCGTACTCGCGGAGGTCCGGCGGCGCGGTCATGCGGCGGATGCGCATGCGCGAGCCGGCCTCGTCGATGAGGTCGATCGCCTTGTCGGGCAGGAACCGGTCGCTGATGTAGCGGTCGGCCAGCTGGGCCGCGGCCACCAGGGCGCCGTCCGTGATGGAGACACGGTGGTGCGCCTCGTAACGGTCGCGCAGGCCCTTGAGGATCTCGATCGTGTGGCTGAGGCTGGGCTCGGCCACCTGGATCGGCTGGAAGCGCCGCTCGAGCGCCGCGTCCTTCTCCAGGTGCTTGCGGTACTCGTCGAGGGTGGTGGCTCCGATGGTCTGCAGCTCGCCTCGGGCCAGCATCGGCTTCAGGATGCTGGCGGCGTCGATCGCGCCCTCGGCGGCACCCGCGCCGACGAGCGTGTGGAGCTCGTCGATGAACAGGATGATGTCGCCTCGGGTGCGGATCTCCTTGAGGACCTTCTTCAGCCGCTCCTCGAAGTCACCGCGGTAGCGGGAACCCGCCACCAGGGCACCCAGGTCGAGGGTGTAGAGCTGCTTGTCCTTGAGCGTCTCCGGCACCTCGCCCTTGACGATCTTCTGGGACAGGCCCTCCACGACGGCGGTCTTGCCGACGCCGGGCTCGCCCACCAGGACCGGGTTGTTCTTGGTCCGGCGGGACAGGACCTGCATGACCCGCTCGATTTCCTTCTCCCGGCCGATGACCGGGTCGAGCTTGCCCTCGCGAGCGGCCTGGGTCAGGTTGCGACCGAACTGGTCCAGCACAAGGGAGGTCGACGGTGCGGCCTCGGTCGGACCGCCCGCGGCGGCCGGCTCCTTGCCCTGGTAGCCGTGGAGCAACTGGATGACCTGTTGCCGGACCCGGTTGAGGTCGGCTCCCAGCTTCACCAGCACCTGGGCGGCGACGCCCTCGCCCTCACGGATGAGGCCGAGCAGGATGTGCTCGGTGCCGATGTAGTTGTGTCCTAGTTGCAGGGCTTCGCGGAGCGACAGCTCAAGGACCTTCTTGGCACGCGGGGTGAACGGAATGTGCCCCGACGGCGCAGACTGACCCTGGCCGATGATCTCCTCGACCTGCTGACGCACACCTTCAAGACTGATGCCGAGGCTCTCCAGAGCCTTGGCGGCAACGCCTTCACCTTCATGGATCAAGCCAAGAAGAATGTGCTCCGTACCGATGTAGTTGTGGTTGAGCATCCGGGCCTCTTCTTGGGCCAGGACGACAACCCGCCGTGCGCGGTCGGTGAACCTCTCGAACATCTCGTCGCTCCTCACAGAGCGGTCAGGCAGGTCCGGGATATCCGAGCCCTGTCATCCCGCATGGTAGCCCCGACCCGGCGACCGCTCTATGCAGAAGACGTTCCCCGAGAGCAGGGCGTTCACCCTCCATCCAACTACTTACGAGGGGTGGGATGTTCCCGCTACGCCGCAAGCGAACGACGTTTGTCTGTCGGCGAAACGCATCATGCGGTCATGGCCGCCACCGGACCCCACCGTGACCGCCATAACCGCATGATTCACTCGATCCGCTGAACCGATCTAGTGAGCCGCTTCGTACTGCTCGACGATCTTGGAGGCGATTCGACCGCGCTCGCTGACATTGAGGCCGTGAGACTTCGCCCACGCCCGGATGTCGGCGCTCTTCTCTCGCGTGAGCGCCCGCGCTCCGCCTGCACGGCGGCGACGGGGAGCCAGGGCGCCGGACCGGCGGGCGCTCTGCACGAAAGGCGACAGGGAGTCACGGAGCTTCTTCGCGTTAACGTCACTCAGGTCAATCTCATAGCTGGTGCCGTCAATCGCGAAGGCGACAGTCTCATTGGCCTCGCCCCCATCGAGGTCGTCGATGAGAATCTCCTGGATCTGCTTGGCCATCTACACAATCCTTTCGCGGGTATTGTTTCATTCGCAAGCTAAACATATACCCGCGATCGAAGAGCGGCAATTCCAGGAGCCCGGCGATTCTCACAGGCCACCGGGACTCGCAGTCGAGCCTCCCGTGGATCAGCTCTTCTGCGACTCCGGGCCGGGTCGTTTTGCCGGACGCCGGCCGGCGGCTTCACTCCGAAGTAGCTTGACGACTCCGAAGATGAAGGCCCCGCCGACGATCGCCGGGGGTATCAACGCGGACAATACGTCGTACATTCGTCCTCGCTCCGCACCGTGGTGGCTTTCTGGGGACCATGGAAATGTGGCGACGACTCCCGGGCCGTGCAGGCACGCCCGATCGGTCTGGAACCGCCCACAGATGACCATAGCGCCACCGGCCGGCGACACGTGTCAGCAGGGGCGACCATGTCCGTCTCTCTCCAGCCTAATGCTTCTCTCCAGCCGCCTTACCGGTTGCGGTCGTAAAGCCGTGAGGAAAAATCGACAGAGCGATCGGGTGATCATCACCGTCTCCGTAATACCAATGCCCGCAGGGTTCCCGGCCGTCGCACCGTCGACCTCCTCGCGCCGAAACCCCTGCTGAGAGGGCCGGCCCGCCGGGACGAACGGCACCTTGTCATGGAGCCGGAGATCGCCGCGAGCGGGTTCATCACGGGAATGCCCGCCGTCGGCGGAACGCCCGGACGGAGAGCCGCTCGCTTCATCACCCCGGTGTGAGCCGATGTGACGCAAGCGTATGGAACAAGACGGATCTTCAACACTTTCTCGCCAAGAGTACGACCCGCTCCGGCACGGAGTACATAGTCGTAGACCGTATAACCACCAAACACGATGGGCCCCTCGGACAACCCCGCCAACACCACGCGTCCCTGATCCGGATCCGTAAGAAGGCCTTCACCGGCCGTCCCGAACGCGCCGCGGAAGGCGAAGAAGAGAATCCGGCGCGGGATCGCCGAGGATGCCGGAGGCACGACGGGCCGACCATTCGGTGAGTAGTGCGCGAACCCCCGACGGCGGCGGATCCGGCATTGACGCCTCATAGGAGACCCGCGGGCGCCGGTGAGCCCGTTGTGGGCACCGTACGCGAATATTCCGACGAGCGGGGCGAGACTCGGTCATAAGTTCCCCCGCGTTGCTCAGGGCGCGGCAAATGGTTTTGCTCTTCCGTGACCCGGACCCCGAGACCCATACAGGGTCCCTAAGACCCCTCGTTTTCTCGCCTGTACGTGAAAACGGGGCCGGCGGTTCAACCGCCGGCCCCGTTATTCGGAGAACTACTTGATCTTGACGACGACCGTCCCTGCAACCTTGTCGTGCAGTGCCTGCCGCAGGGGCTTGTCCCACAGCAGCCACAACACGTTCACAAGACTGAAGATGTAGATGACGTAGTTCAGGAGCGGCACCCAGCTCAGGAACTGCGGACCGTAGAGCACGCCGGCGCGCTTCAGCGCGACGTCGGAGCTGAGCCCGCCGGGCGGCAGTGCGCTGCCGACCGGCACCACCTTGATGCCCATGACCATCTTGCCGACGGTCTGCCCACCCCTGCTGATCATGAAGAACTCGTAGGCGAAGTAGATCCCCGCGGTGACCAGCGAGATGAGGAGGGTCGAGAGGAACAGGCCGCTCGCCTCCGTGACCTCGCCCGTCTCGCTGTTGAAACTGGGGAACGTCACGAGCAGGCCGGTCAGCACCGCGCTGATGATGAACGTCGGGATCGCCAGGATGACCCCGTCGACGATCCTCGCCACCAGGCGCTGCCACCACTCGGCGAGCGGGGCGGGGGCCCCGGGAGGACCGCCGTACGGCTGACCGTAGCCCTGCTGCCCGTACGCGGGCTGCTGGTGGCCGTAGCCCTGCTGGCCGTAGTCGGGCTGCTGCCCGTACGCGCCGGTCCCGCCCTGCTGGCCGTACTGCTGCTGCCCGTAGTCGGGCTGCTGGCCGTAACCGGGCTGGGGCTGCTGCTGCCCGTAGTCGGGCTGCTGCCCGTACGCGCCGGTCCCGCCCTGCTGGCCGTACTGCTGCTGCCCGTAGTCGGGCTGCTGGCCGTAACCGGGCTGGGGCTGCTGCTGCCCGTAGTCGGGCTGCTGCCCGTACGCGCCGGTCCCGCCCTGCTGGCCGTACTGCTGCTGCCCGTAGTCGGGCTGCTGGCCGTAACCGGGCTGGGGCTGCTGCTGCCCGTACGCGGGCTGCTGCCCGTACGCACCGGTCCCGCCCTGCTGGCCGTACCCCTGCTGCTGGCCGTAGCCCTGCTGCCCGTAGTCGGGCTGCTGGCCGTAGCCCTGCTGCTGGCCGTACCCCTGCTGCCCGTAGCCCTGCTGGCCGTATCCGGGCTGGCTCTGCCCTGGGCCGGTGTTCGGCTGTGAGGCCTCCGACCGATACCCCACGACTGTCACGTCGGGGTCGAGTTCGCCAGGAACCCGCCCCGCGTTGTGCTGTCCGTAATCCGGCTGTCCCGACGGTGTGCGATCGCGGTCGGGATCATCCTGTGGATACGGCGGCTGTCCGGTGCTCACCGCGTCACCTCACTTAGACTGCGCATGTGGCAAATGTCAGACGCACATGCATGCTGCTGCACAAGGTATCGACATAGGTATCAACAGTCACCTTTCCGATCAGTCAGCTCCAAAGTCACCAGAGTCGGGCTCACGTGTCAGGTGCAACAGCATCCGGGTGTTTCCCAAGGTGTTGGGCTTGACGTGTTCCAGATCGAGGAACTCCGCCACACCCTCGTCATAGGAGGCGAGAAGTTCGGCGTAGACCTCCGGGGCGACGGGCGTGCCCTGGATTTCCCGGAATCCGTGCCGGGCGAAGAAGTCGACCTCGAAGGTCAGGCAGAAGACCCTGCGCAGGCCCAGCTCGGCGGCCGTGCGAATGAGCGCGGAGACGATCCGGTGGCCGATTCCCATCCCCCTGCGGGTCGGATCGACGGCGACGGTGCGGATCTCGGCCAGATCCTCCCAGAGGACGTGGAGGGCCCCGCAGCCGATCACCTCCCCCTCCCCGTCGGTGGCGACCCAGAACTCCTGGACGTCCTCGTACAGGGTGACGGTGGCCTTCTCCAGCAGGCGCGGGCCGACACCGCCGTAGGTGTCGACGAGCCGCCTGATGGCCCGCACGTCCGGGGTGCGGGCGCGGCGGACCGCGACCTCGGGGACCTCGGGTACCTCGGGGCCCGTCCCCGGCCCGGGCGAACCCCGCTCCGCCCCCGCGGATTCGGCGCGCCGCTCCCCGTCGCCGGAGGCGCGAACGGCCGGCACGGGAGAATGCTCAGCAAGCTGCTCCATGACCGTTCAGCGTACGTCCTCACGTGTCTTCAATTACGGCTCATCCTTAACTCTCAGCTCGCAGGCCGCACATGACCCTTGGCGATCGCTTTACCACTCTCGGTGTTCGGCACCTCTCGTGTGCCACAGCTCACCTTTGGCACGGTCCCGGACCTGGGAAGACCTCCGCCACACCCGCCGCACGGGAGGCAAAGGCAGCGTAATGGCCATGTTGATCATTTCGAGGTGTGATCTTTTCGTGACACCTCAGTTGCGAAACCTCTACTGAATTCGCAGTTCTGGTTGAGCAGGAACCACAGGTGCACTAATCTCCGTGCTCGATGTCAGAGACGTAAAAAGCCTGACCCGCCGAATCCCTCACAGGGGAACCGGGGACCCACCACGTCCTCCGGGGTGAATCCGAGTGCCACCGGCGCACCCGGTAGGGCTGCCTCCGGCCCGAACCCGTCAGCTAACCCGGTAGGCGGCCGAGAGAGGAGCCCGTTGGTGAAGCGCACGCGCGACCGCGGAGGAAAGCACACGGGCCACGAGACCCGCTGCGGAGAACGCGCGCCGCGAGGGCTGCGCCGTCGCATGGCGGTCGTCGGCCTGGCATTCGCCACCCTGACCCTCGGCACCCCGCTGGTGGCGGCCACCGCGGACCCCGAGCCCAGCCTCCAGCAGCTGGCCAAGCAGGCCGAGAAGCTGCACCAGGAGATCGGCGTCCTCGCGGAGCGCTACAACGGCGAGCGGGTCAAGCTCAAGCAGGCCCAGCGGGCCGCCGAGAGCGCCAGGAAGACCCTCGCGTCGAGCGAGTCCGAGCTGGCGGCCCGTCGCACCAAGGCCACCCTGCTGGCACAGAGCACCTACATGTCGGGCGGCCTGAACTCCGGGCTCGCCTTCACGCAGGCCACCGACCCCGACACCTTCCTCGACCAGGCCACCACCAACTACGCGCTCCAGCAGCAGCAGAGCGAGGAGGTCGCCCAGGTGAGCCGGGCGATCGAGGCCGCCGAGCGGGCCCAGGCCAGCGCCAAGGCCAGGACGGCGGAGGTCAAGAAACTTCTGGCGGAGATCGACGGCAACCGGACCAAGATCGAACGGTTGGTCGACCGGGTCGAGAGCGACCTGTTCAGCGAGGTGCGCACCAGGGCCGTCAGCAACAGGGGCGCCCGGGTGAAGACGAACGTGCCCATCGTCGGCAGCGGCAAGGCCGCGGAGGCCACTCGCTGGGCGCTCACCCAGCAGCTGAAGCCGTACGTCTGGGGCGCCGAGGGACCCAACTCCTTCGACTGCTCCGGCCTGGTCATGTGGGCCTACCAGAAGGTCGGCATCAGCCTGCCGCACTACACCGGCGACCAGTGGACCGCGGGCACCCACGTCTCCAGGAAAGAGCTGCGCCCCGGCGACCTGGTCTTCTTCTACAGCGACCTGCACCACGTCGGGATCTACATCGGCGCGGGCCTGATGGTCCACGCCCCCCAGACGGGTGACGTCGTCCACATCACCACGATCGACAACCGGCCCTTCGTCGGAGGCGTCCGCATCGCCGCCTGAACGGGCGTCGACGACCGGGGCCGCGCACGGCCGAACCGGGTCCGGGGCCGCGCACAGGCCGAGCCGGTTCCGGGCCGCACGCGTGTCCGGCCCGACCTGCCGGACACGCGGCGGTGCGTCAGATCAGGCGGCGGCGGGCCGCCCAGGCCACGGCCTCGATCGCCGTGGCGACGCCGATGCGGTCGCAGATGCCCCTGAGCCTGCGCCTGACCGTCCGGCCGCTGATGTCGAGGCGACGCCCCACCCGATCGACCGTGACACCCTTGGCGAGCTCGGCCAGCAGCACGAGGTCGTCGTCGCTGAGACCGATATCGCTCATGCCCAGGGGGCTGTCGCCATGGCGTGAATCCACTTCTGGATATGCCATCAAGAGTCACTCCCCCCACTCTGGAAACCGGGTGCGAGACGCCGGAAATGAATACCGTCCGCCAGGAACGGTAAACGCCTTGTTCAAAGGTCGTCAAGTTCCACTCTTCATAGCGTGCGTCCAGTATTGACATAGCAGGCGCTACGTGAAGTACTCATGATATGTCAGTGCCTTTGCGGCTATGTCATGATCGAGCCCAGGCACGAGCCGGCAGGCATCCCTGGCTGCGGCGACCGAGGTCCTGGCAGAACAAGATTTCGCCGGAACCGCCGCCCCGCCGGGCACCCCGAAGCCGTCGCCCCGGGGATCCGGCCCGTCCGCATTTCTCGGAAAAAATTGATCTCTTCCCGACGGCCATGTCCTCATCACCTTGACGGCACACCACGGATAACGCGGAAATATGAGGGTCAAGAGCGGAGCCTTGCGGCATTCGCGAAGTGCCACGTGGCGACGACGGAACATCCGGGCGATATTGGACCTACTGGAAATGGATTTCTGCACCATACGGAAATGCGTCCGATATTGCGTGGGACCATGGGCCCGACGGCCGTTTCCCACCGGCCGGGTTCTCCCGGGGCCTCGGCCGCCCCCGCAGGGGAACATCCTGATCCGTGAAGCTCCGTGAGGGCGCTCGGCTCCGGCGCCTCGGGGCGCTCGCACGGAAAACGGCCCGGAGACGATCGGGGAACCGCTCCACCGCGACCCGGCCGCGCGGCTCATGCTCCGGCTCGCGTCCACCGGCGCGGGGCGGCCTGGGACGCCGGTCGGCGGAGGGGACGGTGACGGTGCCGCCCGGCGCGGCCGACCAGGCTCTCGGGCGCTCTCCGAGCCCGACGTCCCACGCGATCCCGGCCGGATCCCGCCCCTGTCCCGAGCGGTGACCGGGGCCGCCGTCCGGCCTCGTCCCCGGCGCGCGCACGGCCGGGAACCCGCCGCCCCCGCCCGGGAATCCTCCGTCGCCGCTCGCCGGCGTCAGGAGGCGACACCGCCCCTCGTGGCGGTGGCACCGGGCCGCGGTGCCCGGCCCGGTGCACCGTACGGGGAGAACGTCCTCACCCGCCGCCGCCGGGTTCAGCCGGTCGGCTTCACCAGCGGGAACAGGATGGTCTCGCGGATGTTCTTTCCGGTGAAGGCCATGACGAGGCGGTCGATGCCGAGCCCCATGCCGCCGGTGGGCGGCATCGCATATTCCAGGGCCGTGAGGAAGTCCTCGTCAAGCTGCATGGCCTCGACGTCGCCGCCCGCGGCGAGCAGGGACTGCTCCGTGAGGCGGCGGCGCTGCTCGACCGGGTCGACCAGTTCCGAGTAGCCGGTGCCCAGCTCGGTGCCGAAGCCGATCAGGTCCCACTTCTCGGTGAGGAGCGGGTTGTCCCGGTGGGTGCGGGCCAGCGGGGAGGTCTCCAGCGGGTAGTCCATGACGAACGTGGGCTGGACGAGCGTGTGCTCGACGAGGGCCTCGAAGATCTCCTGGACGAGCTTGCCCTGACCCCACTTGGCGTCCCAGTGGATCTCCCGCGCGTCCGCGAGCTTGCGGACGTGCTCCAGGGGCGTCTCGGTGGTGACCTCCTCGCCCAGCGCCTCGGAGACCGACCCGTACAGGGTGATCCGCGGCCACTTCGCCAGACCGAGGTCGATCTCCTGACCCTGGTGGACGACCACGGAGTGGCCGAGGGCGGCCAGCACGGCCCTCTGGATCATCCGCTGGGTCAGGTCGGCGATGTCGTTGTAGTCGAGATACGTGCCGTACGCCTCCAGCATCGTGAACTCGGGGTTGTGGGTGGAGTCCGCGCCCTCGTTGCGGAAGTTGCGGTTGATCTCGAAGACCTTCTCCAGGCCGCCGACCACCAGCCGCTTGAGGTAGAGCTCGATCGCGATGCGGAGGTAGAGCTCCATGTCGTACGCGTTGATGTGGGTCTTGAAGGGCCTGGCCGTGGCTCCGCCGTGGATCGGCTGGAGCATCGGCGTCTCGACCTCCAGGTAACCCTCCTCGTGCCAGAAGTCGCGGACGGCCCGGACCACGGCGCTGCGGGTGCGGGCCATCTTCCTGGCCTCGTCGTTGACGATGAGGTCGACGTAGCGCTGGCGGACCCGCGCCTCGGGGTCGGTGAGCCCGGCGTGCTTCTCCGGCAGCGGGCGCAGGCACTTCGACGTGATCGCCCAGCGGTCGGCGAGGATGGACAGCTCGCCCCTGCGGGAGGTGATGACCTCGCCCTCGATGCCCACGTGGTCGCCGAGGTCGACGTCGCGCTTCCACGCGGCCAGGGACTCCTCGCCCACCCTGTCCAGGGAGACCATGACCTGGAGGTCGCCGGAGCCGTCGCGGAGGGTGGCGAAGCAGAGCTTGCCGCCGGTCCTGGACAGCATCACCCGGCCGGTGACGCCCACTTTGTCGCCCGTCGCGGTGTCAGCGGAGAGATCAGCGTATTTCTGGCGGATCTCGGCGTTGGTCGCGGTGCGCGGAAAATTCACCGGGTAAGGGTCGACGTTCTCGGAACGGAGGCGGTCGAGCTTCTCCCGGCGCACGCGCATCTGCTCGGGCAGATCCTCGGCGGGATTCGTCACGTCATCGGTCACAGTTCCAAAGGGTACCGATGTGGCGAACCTCGTGAGTTCGCCGGTCGCGCGGCGCGGAAACCTGTCGTACGGCATGAAACCGGTCGCGCGGCACGGGGGAGGGACGCCTCCTCCGTGCCGCGGCGCCCTCAGGGGGCGTTGCGATGGTAGATCAGCCGCAGGCCGATCAGCGTGAGCCAGGGTTCGTGCATGTCGATCGAGCGCGCCTCGCTGACCACGAGCGGCGCCGCGCTGCCGGTGGCGACCACGGTGACGTCGTCGGGGTCGACGGCGAGCTCGGCCGCCATCCTCTCGACGATCCCGTCCACCTGACCGGCGAAGCCGTAGATGATGCCGGCCTGGAGCGCCTCGACGGTGTTCTTCGCGATCACCGAGCGGGGGCGGATCAGCTCCACCTTGTGCAGCTGCGCCCCGGCCGCGGCGAGCGCGTCCACCGAGATCTCGATCCCGGGGGCGGTCACCGCGCCGACGTACTCCCCCTTGGCGGAGACGGCGTCGAAGGAGGTGGCGGTCCCGAAGTCGACGATGACGCACGGCCCGCCGTACAGCTGGATGGCCGCCAGCGCGTTGACGATGCGGTCGCTGCCGACCTCCTTCGGGTTGTCCATCCGGACCGGCACCCCGGTGCGGACGCCGGGCTCGACGATCACCGCGTTCACGTCGCCGTAGTAGCGGCGGCACATCTCGCGCATCTCGTTGAGCACCGAGGGAACGGTGGAGCAGATCACGATGCCGTTGACGTCGGCGCCCTTGAGCAGCGGCGACTGCCCGAGCAGCCCCTGGAGCACGACGGCGATCTCGTCCGCCGTGCGCCGGGCGTCCGTGGCGATCCGCCAGTGCTCGATGACGTCCTCGCCCTCGAAGAGCCCGAGAACGGTGTGAGTGTTGCCGACGTCGATGGCAAGCAGCATCAATTCCCCCGAAGGTCCAAGGCGATGTCCAGCGCCGGCGCCGAGTGCGTGAGCGCGCCCACGGCAAGGTAGTCAACACCTGTTTCGGCCACGTCACGAGCAACCTGGAGAGTCAGTCCCCCGCTGGACTCCAGCCGTGCCCTGCCGGCGACCAGCCGTACGGCCCGCGCCAGCTCCTCGACGGTGAAATTGTCCAACAGGATCTCCTCCGCTCCCTCCGCCAGCACCGGCTCGATCTGGTCGATCCGGTCGACCTCGACCTCGATCGGCAGGCCGGGGTAGGCGTCGCGGACCGCACGGAACGCCTCGGCGACCCCGCCCGAGGCCACCACGTGATTGTCCTTGATCAGCGCGGCGTCCGAAAGCGACATCCGGTGATTGGTTCCGCCGCCGCACCGGACGGCGTACTTCTCCAGGGCGCGCAGTCCGGGCAGCGTCTTGCGGCTGTCCCTGATCCGGGCCCCGGTCCCCTCGACGGCCATGACCCAGCGGCCGGTGAGGGTCGCGATGCCGGACAGGTGGGTGAGCAGGTTGAGCGCGGTGCGCTCGGCGGTCAGCAGGTCCCGGGTGGGACCGGTGACGGTCATCAGCACGTCGCCCTTGACGACACGCTCACCGTCCTTGACCTTGCGCTCGGCCGCCAGCCGGCCCTGGCCGAGGTGGGCGAACGCGCCCTCGGCCACGGCCAGTCCCGCGACCACGCCGTCCTCGCGGGCCACCACGTCGGCGGTGGCGGTCTGGTCGGCGGGGATGGTGGCGAGGCTGGTGACGTCGCCCGCCTCCCGCAGGTCCTCGGCCACGGCGGCCTCCAGGATCGCGGCCACCACCGCCGGGTCCAGACCCGCCTCGACCAGGTCGTTCTCCACCTGGGACGGCAGGGCGGTCGCGCGCCGCCCGTGCGGTACGTAGGTCATGGCGGGTCCCTCCGCTGTCAGGGTGGTGTCGAGGTGGCCCAGCCACCAGTCGTCGTCGCGCTCGGGAAAGTCCTCACGCCAGTGCGAGCCCCGGGTCTCCCGGCGTTCGCGGGCGGCCGCCACGAGCGCGGAGGCGACCGTCAGCAGGTTGGTGGTCTCCCAGGACTCGGTGCACGGCTCCACCGCCACCGGGGTCCACCTGAGGTTCAGCAGGGCCCTGGCGACCTCGCCCAGGGACTCCTCCCCGCGCAGCACGCTCGCCCCCCGGCTCATGTGCCCCTGGATCCTGGTCCGGGCCCTGGGGTCGATCAGGCCGGTGGGCCGGCCGTCGGGGGCCGGCTCACCCGTGACCGGCCGCGTCGCGCTCCCGCCGCGGGCGGCCCGTACCGCGTGGATGTCGGCGGCGATGCGCCCGGCGAAGACCAGGCCTTCGAGCAGGGAGTTGGAGGCCAGCCGGTTGGCGCCGTGCACGCCGGTGCACGCGACCTCGCCGCACGCGTACAGGCCGGGCACGCTGGTACGGCCGCGCAGGTCGGCGCGGACGCCGCCGCTGGCGTAGTGGGCGGCGGGCGCGACGGGGACGAGCTGGGTGACCGGGTCGATGCCGTGCTCCAGGCAGACCGCGTGGATCGTCGGGAAGCGGGTGCGCCACTTCTCCTCGCCGAAGTGGCGGGCGTCGAGATAGACGTGGTCGGCGCCGGTGGCGCGCATCCGCCGCATGATCGCCTTGGCCACGACGTCGCGGGGGGCGAGGTCGGCGAGCTCGTGGACGCCCTCCATGAACCGGGTGCCGTCCGCGTCGACCAGCACGGCCCCCTCGCCCCTGACCGCCTCGGAGATCAGCGGCTGCTGGCCGGTGGAGTGCTCCCCGAGCCAGAGGACGGTCGGGTGGAACTGGACGAACTCCAGGTCCCTGATGACGGCGCCCGCGCGCAGCGCGAGCGCCACCCCGTCGCCGGTGGAGACGACGGGGTTGGTGGTGGCGGCGTAGACCTGTCCCATGCCGCCGGTGGCCAGCACCACGGCCCCCGCCGTGACCGCGCCCACCCCGTCGCGCTCGCCCTCGCCCATGACGTGCAGGGTCACTCCCGCGGTACGGCCCTCGGCGTCCTTGAGGAGGTCGAGGACGAGCGCGTGCTCGATCACCTCGATCCCCGACTCCGCGACGGCCTGGACGAGTGCCCGCTGCACCTCGGCACCGGTGGCGTCGCCGCCCGCGTGCACGATGCGGTCGCGGCGGTGGCCGCCCTCCCTGGTGAGCTGCAGCGCCCCCGAGGCGTCGGTGTCGAACCGGGCGCCCACCGCGATCAGGTCACGCAGCGCGTCGGGCCCCTCGGTCACCATGGTCCGGACGGCCTCCTCGTCGCAGAGTCCGACTCCGGCGACGAGCGTGTCCGACAGGTGTTCCTCGGGGGTGTCGCGCGGGTCGAGCACGGCGGCGATGCCGCCCTGGGCCCAGCGGGTCGAGCCGGACGACAGGACGTCCTTGGTGACGACCAGGACCTTCGCCCCGGGGTCGAGGGCGACGTACCGCAGCGCCAGGGTGAGGCCGGCGACGCCGGAGCCCACCACGACCACGTCCGCCCGGACCGTCCAGCCCGGAGGCGGAGCGGTCAACCTCTGGGGAATGGCCGGGATGCTCATAGCCGCCTCCTCGCGGGGTTCATTAGAGGCCGTTGATTTCGTCAGTGTGACGATAACGTGAGCTTCGCAGCCGCTGTTCCCCGGGGTAGGACATTTCGCCCGAACCTTGAAATCACCGCAGCTCGGGGACGCACACGGCGGCTCGCCACCGGCCGCTCACCGGTTACCGCTCGCCACCGGCCGCTCACCGGTCATCGGCCACCGCCGGCCGCTCACCGCTCGCCAGTCATCGGCCACCGGCCACCGGCCACCGCTCGCCGGCTCCTACCGGCGAGCGGCCGGGAGTCAGCGGATGTCGAGCGTGACGTTGTCGATCAGCCTGGTGGACCCCACCCTGGCGGCCACCGCGAGGATCGCCTCGCCCGCGTGGCCGTCGCCGACCTCCGCGAAGGTCGCGGGATCGACCAGGACCAGGTAGTCGAGCGCCAGCGAAGGCTCGGCCTCCAGGACGTCGAGCGCGGCCCGGCGGATCTCCGCGGGCGCGCGCCGCCCGGCCCCCGCCGTCAGGGCGCGAGACAGGGCCAGGGCCGTCACCCGGTCGTCCGGTGACAGGTAGCGGTTGCGGCTGGACAGCGCCAGGCCGTCCGGCTCGCGGACCGTGGGACCGCCGACGATCGAGACCGGCAGGTTCAGGTCGGCGACCATCCTGCGGATCACCGCGAGCTGCTGGGCGTCCTTCTGCCCGAACACCGCCACGTCCGGCTGGACCAGGTTGAACAGCTTCAGCACCACGGTCAGCACGCCGTCGAGGTGGCCGGGCCTGAACTCCCCCTCGACGACCGAACCCATCCCGCCCGCGGAGACCCCGACCTGCCTGTCCGGCAGGTACATGGCCTCGGCCGAGGGGGCGAACACCACGCTCACCCCCTCGGCCTCGCAGACCTCGAGGTCGGCGTCGAACGTACGGGGATAGCGGGAGAAGTCCTCGGTGGGCCCGAACTGGAGCGGGTTCACGAAGATGCTCACCGCCACGTGCGCGGCCCTCTCACGGGCCAGCCGGATGAGCGAGCGGTGCCCCTCGTGCAGCGCGCCCATGGTCGGCACGAGCGCCAGCGCGCTCCCCCCGCCGGAGCCGGAGGAGGCGCCCGCGCCGATCCCCAGTGCCTCGCGGGCCTTGAGCAGCCCTGCGCGGTCGTCCGCCACGATCACTGGAACCTCCCGGGGGTGCTCCGGCTCCCGGGCCGGAGAGGAATGACGGTCGTCGGAATCCGCCGGTTCCCTTCGCCGGACGGATTCGGCTCACCGGATCAGCTAACCGGATCGGGTCGCCGGGGCGGGCACCGGGTCGGCACGGGAGCCCTCGGGGCCGCGCGTCGCCTCCCCAGGCGATCCGTACGCCCCCGGGTCCCTCAGGGCCGTACGGCGCCTCCCATGGCGATCTCGTACGCCTTCGGGTCCCTCAGGTCCATATGTTGCCGCCCAGGGCGTCCAGGAGGCGCTCGGCGGCCTCGGGCTTGAGCAGCCCGGCCGCGAGTGCCCGGTCGGCGGTGAGCCTGGCGAGCGCCACGTAGGCGTCCGCCGCCTCGGGGGCGGCGAGGATCAGCGCGTCCACGTGCCTGCGGACGGTTCCGGCGTCGCCGCGCACCACCGGGCCGGTGAGCCCGGCGATGCCGAGCCTCAGCACGTTCTCCAGGGCCGCGCCGAGCAGCGGGCCGAGCATCCGGCCCGGCTGCTCCACACCGATCTTCTCCAGCAGCTCCGACGACTCCGCGATGAGCGTCACCATGTGGTTGGCGGCCTGGGCCAGGGCCGCGTGGTAGAGCGGCCGGTCCTCGTCGGCGATCCAGACCGGCTCGCCCTCCATCTCGATGACGAGGGCCTCGGCCACCGGGCGAAGCGGGTCGGGAGCGGTCACCCCGTACGAGATCCCGGTGAGGCGGCGCAGGTCGTCGTCGCGGCCGGTGAAGGTCATCACGGGATGCAGCGCCAGCGGCAGCGCCCCTGCCTTGATCGCCGGGTTCAGCACGGCCAGGCCGTACGCGCCGCTGGTGTGGGCCACCAGCTTGCCGCGCAGATCGGTGCCGGTCTCGACCAGGCCGGAGACCAGGCCGGGCAGCACGTCGTCGGGGACCGTCAGCAGGACGAGGTCCGCGCCGGCCACCACGTCCTCCGGCCGGGTGGGGACGAGCCCGAGCCGCTCGACCGCCCGCTCCCTGGAGGCGTCGGAGACACCGCTCGCCGCGACCACCCGATGCCCCGCCCTGACGAGCGCGGCGCCGAGCGCCGAACCGACCCTGCCCGCTCCAACCACTCCGACGGCCAGCCGTGCCGGGCGATCGACTGCGTCCATGACGTCCCGTCCTTCGACCATGTGGGGCTCCGTGCCCGATTGACCAGCGTAACGGGCCGTGCCGTCGCAACCGTGGCAAGACGCGGGTTCGTAGCGGTCGGTAGCGGAGGCGAGGCTCTTCCCGAGGGACCCCGGCCGGGCGGACCGGGAGCGTACCGGGCCCGCCGGAGAGCCCGCAGGCCCGGCGCACGCGGCGATCCAGCCGGCGGCGCGCCGACGCGGCGTCGACAACGATCGCGCGAACCGGTGACAGAATGTAGTCATGCATTCACTCGAAGCGTCAGCGCGAGTCGATCTCGTTCCCCCGCCCCGGCGGGTAGCGTCTGAGAGCGTGTGGCTCACCTGGCGTGCCGCGATGGAGCATGCGCTCTACGGCGAAAGCGGCTTCTATCTCCGGGAGCGCCCCTCCAGCCATTTCCGGACATCGGTCGGCGCCTCCCCCGTCTTCGCCGAGGCCGTGCTGCGCGAGCTGGCCGCGATCGACGAGGCGCTCGGCGGCCCCGGCGTGCTCGACCTGGTCGACATCGGCGCCGGTGAGGGCGAGCTGGCCGC
This sequence comes from Streptosporangium sp. G12, assembly GCF_052983175.1. NCBI lineage: Bacteria > Bacillati > Actinomycetota > Actinomycetes > Streptosporangiales > Streptosporangiaceae > Streptosporangium > Streptosporangium sp. G12. The sequence goes on from NZ_JBRIQO010000017.1 coordinate 94,586, forward strand.
GGGGGTGCTCGCCGCGGCGCCGCCCGCGCTCCGGTCGAGACTGCGGGTGACCGCGGTCGACCTGGCGCCCCGGCCGCCGGCGCTGCCCGAGGAGATCGTCTGGTCGAGGGCCGCGCCGGACGGGATCCACGGGCTGGTGATCGCCAACGAGTGGCTCGACAACGTGCCGGTCGACATCGCGGAGCAGACGGCCGACGGGCCCCGGCTGGTCATGGTCAACGTCACCGACGGTGAGGAACGGCTCGGCGGCAGGCCCTCCGCGGCGGATCTCGCCTGGCTGGACCGATGGTGGCCGATGCGGGCCATCGGGGAGCGGGCCGAGATCGGCAGGCCGCGCGACAGGGCCTGGGCGTCGGTGATCGTACGGCTGGCGCGCGGCAGGGCGGTCGCGATCGACTACTCCCACTCCCTGGACGACCGGCCGCCGTACGGCACGCTGGCCGGCTATCGGGACGGGGCGATGGTCGCGCCCGTGCCCGACGGCTCGTGCGACATCACCGCCCACGTGGCACTCGACGCCTGCGCGGCCTCCGGCGAGAGCGCCGGAGCCGTCACGACGGCGCTGACCACGCAGCGCGAGGCGTTGCGCGCCCTCGGGATCACCGGAGGCCGCCCGCCGGTCGAGCAGGCCAGGAACGACCCGCGCGGCTACCTGCAGGCCCTCGCGAGGGCCTCGGAGGAGGCGGAGCTCATCGCCGCGAGCGGCCTCGGCGGGTTCGGCTGGCTGTCGCAGAGCCGTCGCTGACCCGCCGAACCGACGTCGTTCCGGTGGGGCCGCGGTCCGGGCGGAGCCGGCGGGGCGCCGCCCGGCCGGCGTGCCCTCGTCGACGGACGGCACGGGCCGGTCACACCCGTGGCCCGTCCGCGTCGTCCGCTCCGGCTGCTTCGTCCGAGGCCGGTTCAGACCCGCACGTCGAGGGAGGTGAGACCCCGGATGACGTAGCCCGGTCCCCAACCGGGCTCGGCGGCGAGTTCCATCTTCGGGGCCCTGCGCAGCAGGGCGCCGAAGGACTCGATCAGCTCGACCCTGGCCAGCGGTGCCCCGAGGCAGAAGTGGATCCCGGCGCCGAAGGAGATGTGCGGGTTGTCGGCCCGGCCCACGTCCAGGCGGGCGGGGTCGGCGAAGACCTCGGGATCGCGGTTGGCCGAGCCGAACAGCAGCGCCACCTCGGTGCCGCGCGGGATGTCGACCCCGCCCACCGAGATGTCCTCCAGCACCCAGCGCTCGAACATCTGCAGCGGGGTGTCCCAGCGCATCAGCTCCTCGACCGCCGTGGGCAGCAGGGCGTGGTCGGCGCGGAGCCGGTCCAGCTCGGCCGGGTTGCGGAACAACGACCACCAGCCGTTGCCGGTGACGTTGACGGTGGCCTCGTGCCCGGCGTTGAGCAGCAGCACGCAGGTGCCGACCAGCTCCTCCTCGGTGAGTCTGTCACCCTCGTCGGCCACCAGGGCGAGCGCGCTGATCAGGTCGTCGCCGGGGTCGGCCCTGCGGGCGCGGGCCAGCTCGACGAGATAGGCGGAGAACTCCTCGGCCGCCCGTACGGCCGTGTGCTGGGCCTCGACCGACGGCTGGAGCTCGTACATGCCGCAGATGTCGGCCGACCAGGGCCGCAGCAGGTGCCGGTCGGCCTCGGGGACGCCGAGCATCTCGGCGATCACGGTGACCGGGAGCGGCTCGGCGACCTCGGCGATCAGGTCTCCGCCGCCGCGCTCGACGAAGTCGTCCACCAGTTGCCCGGCCATCCGGGCGACCTTGGGGCGGAGCGCCTCGACCATGCGGGGGGTGAACGCCTTCGACACCAGCCGCCGGAGCCTGGTGTGCACCGGCGGCTCGACATCGAGCATTCCCGCCCTGATCACCCGCCAGAACGGGTCCTGAAACTCGGGGTCGTCCGGCCTGCCGAACTCCTGGTGCGAGGCCACGTGCAGGTAGGAGCGGCCGAGCCTGCGGTCCCGCAGCAGCGCGTTGACGTCGGCGTGCCTGGCCACCAGCCACTGGCCGGTCGGTTCGAAGAAGCTGACCGGCCGCTCCCGCCTCAGCTCGTCGTAGACGTCATAGGGGTGGGCGACGAATTCCGGATTCCAGGGATCAAAGCGCACGTAAGCATCGTAATCCCCGGTTCAGGATCAGGTCTGCTCGTCCGGCTTCCCCCTCTCGACCGGCTCGTCCGTCCGGCCCGCCGGAACCCCCTGACCCACCGGGGTCCCCGGGGTGTTCGTGCCCTCCGGCGTCTCCGGACCGGCCTCGCCCTCGGTCTCGTAGCGGGAACGCAGCTCGACCGGCCTCCGCCCCGCCTTGCCGCGCATCCGGATGTTCAGCAGCTCCACCAGCAGCGAGAACGCCATCGCGAAGTAGATGTAGCCCTTGGAGATGTGCTGCTCGAACCCCTCGGCGATGAGCACGACGCCGATCAGCACCAGGAAGGACAGGGCGAGCATCTTGATGCTCGGGTGCCGGTCCACGAAGCGGCTGATCGGCCCGGAGGCGACCAGCATCACGATGACCGAGACGATGACGGCCGCGATCATGACGCCCAGCTCGTCGACCATGCCGACCGCGGTGATCACCGAGTCGAGCGAGAAGACGACGTCGAGGATCATGATCTGGATGATCACCGAGGTGAAGGACGAGGCGACCTTGCCCTCGGAGTGGTGGGACTCCCCCTCCAGGCTGCCGTGCATCTCGTGGACGCTCTTGCCCAGCAGGAACAGGCCGCCGAGTATCAGGATCAGGTCGCGCCCCGATATCCCCTGCCCGAAGACCTCGAACATCGGCTCGGTGAGCCTCACCACCCACGACAACGCCAGCAGCAGCAGGAGGCGGCTGAGCAGGGCGACGGCGAGACCGAGCTTGCGGGCCTTGTCGCGCTGCTCGGGCGGGAGCTTGCCCACCAGGATCGAGATGAAGATGATGTTGTCGATTCCCAGGACGATCTCCAGGGCGACAAGGGTGAAGAACCCTATCCATATCTCCGGGTTGGTCACCCAGTCCATTGCTTCCTCCTTCGTCGGCCGACGCCCGAACGCACCGCCGGCCCAGCTGCCTGAATGCTTCTTCGACTGACTGCCTGGACGACCGGGGGACGCCCGGAGTTCCTTTCCCCTCATCACGCTTCGCTGTCAAATCCGCCGGGCGTTCCCGAGGACGCCCGCCCCGGCTCCGATATCGGGTTGATCACGTTTCGGACTTGCGGGGCACCGCGAGGTGTCGGTTATAGTTCCCCCGTAGGTCATGAGTGCCAGTGACAAGCCCCGGCTCGCTGGCCGGCAACCCTCGCGTCCGCGGCGGGGTGCCCCGGGTGAGGACCTGGTCCGGCACGAGGTGTGCCGGGCAAGCGCGGGCTCCAGGCACCTGTGTCATGGGTTGGGGTCCGATGACCTCGAAGGAGCCCTGGCATGTCCACCCTGACGATCTTCACCCCCGCGAGCCCCGCGATCCCCGCGAGCCCCGCCCCCGTCGCCCCGGCCACCCCCGCCGCTCCGGTGACCGTCCCCGGGACCTACGCGTCCGGTGACCGCCCGATCCCGGCCGTGCTCGGCTCGGACCTGGAGGTCCCGGTCAGGGGCGGCAGGCTCGTCCGCTACGCAAACCTCGACTACGCCGCGAGCGCCCCCTGTCTGGAGCCGGTGAGCGTCGCCGTCGCCGCCGCGCTCCCGGCCTACTCCAGCGTCCACCGCGGCGCCGGGTACGCGTCCCAGCTGACCACGGCCCGCTACGAGCAGGCCAGGCACACGGTGCGCGCCTTCGTCGGCGCCCGTCCCGACGACTCGGTGATCTTCACCCGCAACACCACGGACGCGACCAACCTGCTGGCCCGCAGCCTGCCCGAGGGCACCACCGCCGTGGTCTTCGACACCGAGCACCACGCCTCGCTGCTGCCCTGGGAGCGGGTCGTGCGGCTGGCGGCCCCCGCCTTCCCCGGCGAGGCCGTCCGCGCCGCCGACGACGCCCTCGCCTCGATCGACGGCCCCAAGCTGCTGGTCGTGACCGCCGCCTCCAACGTCACCGGGGAGCTCTGGCCGATCGCCGCGCTGGCCCACATCGCCCACCGCCACGGGGCCCGCGTCCTCGTCGACGCCGCGCAGCTCGTCCCGCACCGCCACCTCAACCTGACGGCTCTCGACCTGGACTACGTGGTCTTCTCCGGCCACAAGCTCTACGCGCCGTTCGGCACCGGCGCGCTGATCGGCCGTTCCGACTGGCTGGCCGAGGCCGAGCCGTACCTGCGGGGCGGCGGCGCGGTGAAGGCCGTGAACGACGACGGCACCGAGTGGCACGACGACCCCGAGGCCCGGCACGAGGCGGGAACCCCGAACGTGCTGGGCGCCGTCGCGCTCGCCGCGGCCTGCGACGCCCTGACCGCCACCGGCTGGACCCCGCTGGTCCGCGAGGAGGAGCGCCTCCTCGAGCGCCTGCGCGCGGGCCTCGCCTCCGTCCCCGGCGTGCACGAGCTGTCCCTGTGGGGCCCGGACCACCCGCGCGTCGGCATCGTCTCCTTCGTGGTGGACAGCTTCACCGCCCGCGAGGTCGCCGAGGCCCTGTCCGGCGACTACGGCATCGGCGTCCGCGACGGCAAGTTCTGCGCCCACCCCTTCGTACGGCACCTGCTGGGCGCCAAGGACGGCGGCTGCGAGGACGTCACCGCCTCCGCCGTCCGCGCCTCCATCGGCATCGGTACCACCTCCGAGCACGTCGACCGGTTGATCGACGCCCTGCGGGATCTTGCCTCGCGCGGCTGACGTGACAGCATGGCCCTATGACTGAAGGCGCGCCCCGCGAGCTGAGCGTGGGAATGGGGGCGGGAGCCGAGGCCGTGCGGGGGGCGCACGGCAAGGAGCTCGCGACCGAGGACATGATCCTCAACATCGGTCCGCAGCACCCGTCCACGCACGGCGTGCTGCGGCTGCGGCTCACCCTGGACGGGGAACGGATCAGCTCGGCCGAGCCGATCGTGGGCTACATGCACCGGGGCGCGGAGAAGCTCTTCGAGGTGCGCGACTACCGGCAGATCATCGTGCTGGCCAACCGGCACGACTGGCTGTCGGCGTTCGCCAACGAGCTGGGCGTCGTGCTCGCGGTGGAGCGGATGCTCGGCATGGAGGTGCCGGTCAGGGCGGTTTGGACGCGCACGCTGATGGCCGAGCTCAACCGGGTGCTCAGCCACCTGATGTTCCTCGGCTCCTACCCGCTGGAGCTCGGCGCGATCACCCCGGTCTTCTACGCGTTCCGGGAGCGCGAGACCCTCCAGGCCGTGATGGAGGAGATCTCCGGCGGGCGCATGCACTACATGTTCAACCGGGTCGGCGGCCTGAAGGAGGAGATCCCCGAGGGGTGGACGGGCCGGGTCGCCCAGGCCGTGGCCGACGTGCGGCGACGGCTGCCCGACATCGAGAACCTGATCGTCGGGAACGAGATCTTCCTCGCCCGCACGCGCGGGGTGGGCGTCCTCGACCGCGAGACGATCATGCAGTACGGCGTGAGCGGCCCCATCGCCCGCGCCTCCGGCGTCGACGTCGACCTGCGCAGGGACGAGCCGTACCTCGCCTACGGCGAGCTGCCGGTGAAGGTCGTCACCCGGTCGGCGGGAGACTGCCACGCCCGCTTCGAAGTGCTGCTGGAACAGGCGAAGGTCTCCCTCGACCTGGCCGACGCCTGCGTGGAACGGCTGCTCGACCTGCCCCCGGGGCCGGTCAACCAGCGCCTGCCCAAGGTGCTGAAGGTTCCCGAGGGCCACACCTACGCCTGGACGGAGAGCCCGCTCGGCCTGAACGGCTACTACCTGGTCTCGCGCGGGGAGAAGACGCCGTGGCGGATGAAACTCCGCTCGGCCTCCTTCAACAACGTCCAGGTGCTGCGCGAGATGCTCCCCGGCCACCTGGTCGCGGACATGGTGGCCATCCTGGGCTCGATGTTCTTCGTCGTCGGCGACATCGACAAGTGACGAGTAAGGCACGGTTGGAACCGCATGACCGAACCCGGTGAGGATCAGGAGAGGGCGACTCCCCCCGTCTCCTCGGCGCTCCCCACACCTCCCGCACCTCCCGCCCCCTCGGTGTTCCCCGCACCCCCCGCCGCTCCCGTTCCGGGAGCCTCCGGGCCCGCCGCGACCGGAACCGCCGGAACTTCCGCCACCGCGACCACCGCGACCTCGGAGCCCGTGCCGCCCGAGGTCCCTCCGGTCGGGGACGGGCCACGGCGGGACCGGTACGTCGACTGGCTGCGCGCGTTCAGCCTGATCGTCGTGGTCGTCTGGCACTGGGCGTTCACGATCCTGCAGTGGGGCCCCGACGGCCCCTCTCCGACGAGCCCGCTGGGCTTCACCTCGGGGCTGTGGATCCTGACGTGGCTGCTGCAGGTGCTGCCGCTCTTCTTCTACGTGGGCGGATACGTCCACCTGCTGTCGTGGAACCGGGCCTGCGAGCGCGGGGTGGGCATCGGCACCTTCGTGTCGCGGCGCATCCGGAGCCTCGCGATCCCCGCGCTGGCGCTGGCCGGAACCTGGATCGTGTTCGGCGCGCTCGTGGCGTGGGCGTTCGGGATCGAGTGGATGGACCGCGTGGTCCTGCTCGTCATCAGCCCCCTCTGGTTCATCGGCGTCTACCTCGTGCTGATCGCCCTGCTCCCGATCTCGCTCTGGCTGCACCGGCACTACGACGTGCTTGCCCTGATCTGGCTGGCGGGCGCGGCGCTCGTCGTCGACGTGCTGCGGCTGCGCTACGGGTACGAGGCCGCGGGCTGGCTCAACATGATCATCGTCTGGGGACTGGCCCACCAGGCGGGTTTCTTCTACGACAGGGTGGTGGCGCTTCCCCGCCGCTTCGACGTCGCCATCCTGTGGACCGGGTTGTTCGCCCTCTTCGGCCTGGTCTACTCGGGCATCTACCCGGGTTCGATGGTGGGCGTTCCCGGCGACAAGCTCTCCAACATGGCGCCGCCCACCTTCGTCATCGTGGCGCTCCTGATCTTCCAGATCGGCCTGGTGGAGGTACTGAGGCCGTCCATGGAACGCCTGCTCGAACGTCCCAGGTGGCAGCGCGTGAACGAGACGGTCAACCGGTTCGCCCTCCCGCTGTTCCTGTTCCACACGACCGGCATGGCGATCTGGGTGGCGCTGACCTGGTGGCTGGCGGGCGGCGGGCCCGGCGCCGGGGTGCGGCCGGACCTGTTCTGGTGGCTGGAGCGCCCCCTGGCCGTCGCCGGGGCGCTGGTCTGCACGCTCCCGGTCATCATGCTCTTCGGACGCAAGTGGACGGCGAGACGACGCTAGCGCGACCCCGCGGGAACGAGGCCGGCGCCGCGCCCGGGCGGCGGACGGCCAGGTGGGGCCGGAGCCGGGGCCGGCGCCTCAGCGATCGTCGTCCGCGGAGTCCTTGGGCACCTTGCAGCAGTGCTCCAGGTACAGGGCCGAGCAGATCAGCAGCACGCACACCAGCATCGACCCGCCGGTGATGAAGAAGTCGCGGCGGGGGACCTCCTGCTCCAGCAGCTCCACCGTGTAGAGGGTGAACCCGGCGAAGATCCCGCCGAAGATCGCCCCGCCGTACGCGGAGGCCTTGGCCAGGGCGGCCAGGCGGGCCACGGCCAGGGGCTCGACGGGCTTGGTGTCGGGCTTGCGCTCGATCCTGGCCTTCGTCATCCACCCGCTGTAGAACTCGCCGATCGCCAGCAGCAGCACCGTCGGGATCGCCGTCCACGGCACGGTCGGCAGGTCCGAGTAGAGCGGTCTGAGGAGCGCCCAGGTGAGGATCGCGAACACGAGGAAGATCCCGATGAGGGCACCGGGGCGGGTGGGCTTCACACGGGCCTCTGGAGGGTCAGGTCGGGGCGCGGCCGTACGTAGCCCTGGTCGAGACCGGCCAGCAGGTCGGCCACCCGGCGGCCGGAGAGGGCGGCGCCGGGGTCGGCCCGCACCCAGGGGACCAGCACGAACGCGCGCTCGTGCGCCCTGGGGTGCGGCAGGGTGAGGTCGGGATCGTCCATGACGACGTCCCCCACGGTGATCAGGTCGATGTCCAGGGTGCGCGCTCCCCAGCGCTCCACCCGGACCCTGCCGAAGGCGTTCTCCACACCTTGAGCACGATCGAGGAGCGTCCGGGGTTCCAGCGCGCTCTCGGCGATCACCACCGCGTTGAGATAGGCGCCCTGTTCCGGACCGCCGACCGGGTCGGTCTCGTAGACCGGCGACACCGCGACGAACGTGAGCTCCGGCTTCTCGAACAGGGCGTCGAGCGCGCCCCGCAGGGTGCCGAACCGGTCGCCCAGATTGCTGCCGAGCGCCAGGACCACCCTCATGCCCGGCCCCGGGTGATCGTCACGATCACGTCGTCGAACGGCAGCGGGATCGGCGCGGCGGGCTTGTGCACGCTCACCTCCGCCGCCTGGACGAGCTCGCGGGCCAGGCAGACGTCGGCCAGGCGCTGGGCGAGGGTCTCGATCAGGTCGACCGGCTCGCCTCCCACGACCCGCGCCAGGTCCTCGGCGAGTTCGCCGTAGTGGACGGTCCTGGTGAGGTCGTCACCGGCCGCCGCCGGCGCCGTGTCGAGGAACAGGGTGACGTCGACGACGAACTCCTGGCCGAGCTCCCGCTCCGCCGCCAGCACGCCGTGCCGCCCGCGCACCCGCAGCCCTCTGAGGCTGATCCGGTCGGTGGCCGTCCTGCCGGACTCGCCGGAGGGCAGGCCGTACGCCACGGCCCCGGACGAGCCCAGGACCAGGTTCTCCAGCGGATCCGGCAGCCGGCCGCCGATCGGACCGCCGGCCGGCTCGTCGGCCGGATCTCCGATCAGGTCGTTGACGCCGTCGTCGATCCGCAGGGGCCGTCCCCCGGCCACCGGGTGACCGCCACCCCCGCCGGACCGTTCACCGGTGCGTTCGCTCACGCGGCTTCCTCTTCCTCGTCCTCGTCGTCCCCCTGCAGCACGGGTGAGCCGTGGTGCAGCCAGAGCCGCCACCCCGCCGACGTCCGCACGAAGGTGTTGCTCGCGACCACCTTGCCCGCCGCGAAGCTGGAATCACCTTCGTCGCCCGCGGTGAGGATGTTCTCCTCACAGGTGAGGATGGCGACGTCGCCCAGGACCATGACGCGGACGTCGGTCAGCACGAACTGGATGTAGGGCGTGTTGGCCATGATGAGCGCCCACGAGCGCAGCACCTCCTGCCGGCCGTTCACGATCGGCCAGCCGGGGTGGACGCAGCTCACCTGCTCGCCCTCGATGTCCTCGGCCCAGATCTCGGTCATCCGGTCGAGGTCGGCGTCCTCGATGGCGGTGTAGAACGCCTGGTTGACCGTCTCGACGGCGGTGGTGTCGACGCTCATGATCTCGCTCCCTGAACTGCGGCAGCCACACGGACGGCGTCCGCGTTCGGACGGACGTCGTGCACGCGCACACACCAGGCCCCCGCCTGCGCGGCGAGCGCGGTCACGGCGAGCGTGGCATCGTCACTACGACTGAAAGGGCGCGGCACGCCCTCCGGGTCGGCCAGGAGGCGACCCAGGAAGCGTTTCCGCGAGGCCCCGACGAGCAGCGGGTAACCCAGCTCTCCGAGCCTGTCGATGCCCGCGATCAGCGCCCAGTTGTGTTCGGGGTTCTTGGAGAAGCCCAGCCCCGGGTCGAGCACGATCTGCTCCTCCGACACCCCCTCGGCCAGCACCGAGGCGACCCGCTTGGCGAGCTCCTCGCGCACCTCGGTCACCACGTCGCCGTACACGGCCCTGCGGTCCATGGCGTGGCTGTGCCCCCGCCAGTGCATCACCACGTACGGCACGCCTGAGGCGGCCACGACCCTCGGCATCGCCGGGTCGGCCAGCCCTCCGCTGACGTCGTTGACCAGTTTCGCCCCGGCACGCACGGCCATCTGGGCGACCTCGGCCCGCATGGTGTCGACGCTGACGGTGACGCCCTCGCGGCTCAGCCCCCGGATGACCGGCTCGACCCTGGCCAGCTCCTCCTCCAGCGGCACCCGCGCGGCGCCGGGCCTGGTGGACTCGCCGCCGACGTCGACGATGTCGGCGCCCTGCTCGACCAGCTCCAGGCCGTGACGCACGGCCACCGCCGGGTCGAACCACCTGCCGCCGTCGGAGAAGGAGTCGGGAGTCACGTTGACCACGCCCATCACGAGGCACCGGCCCGCGTCCGGCAGCCCGGGCACACTCCACGTAGTCATGGCGACAAGCCTAGGCGTTGTGCCCTGTACGCCCGTCTCGTGGGTCCGGCTTGCGCCATAACGAATCCGCACACCCGTCACAGGGCGGACGGTCCTCGGTCGGTGTCCCGCCCGGGACGTCTGGCTGGCATGCGTTCTCCTCCACTCGGAGTCGGCGGCTCCGCGAGACCCTCGGGCGTGGCCATCTCGATCCGAGAGTCGGAGAGAACCCGATCGGGGCGCCCGGCCCTGCCGGGTGTGGCGATATTAGCCCGACCAAGGTCGGCGTGGGGGCGAAAACCCCGCCAGGGCCGCCGATCGGCGGTCCGGGCGGGGTCACGTCCGTACGGGCTCTCGAAAGCACGCGGGACGGCGATCAGCGGATGATGAGGGCCATCGCCTCGGCGCGGGTCTTGTCACTGTTGCGGAAGTCCCCGCGCACGGCCGAGGTGATCGTCTTGGCCCCTGGCTTGCGGACCCCCCGCATGGTCATGCAGAGGTGCTCGCACTCGATCACGACGATGACCCCCCGCGGCTCCAGCACGTTCATGAGCGCGTCGGCGATCTGGGAGGTCATCCTCTCCTGCACCTGGGGGCGCCTGGCGTACACGTCGACGAGGCGGGCGAGCTTGGACAGGCCGGTGACCTGCCCTTTCGCGTTCGGGATGTAGCCGACGTGGGCCACGCCGTGGAACGGCACGAGGTGGTGCTCGCAGGTCGAGTAGACCTCGATGTCGCGGACGAGCACCATCTCGTCGTGATCGACGTCGAAGACCGTGGTCAGGACGTCCTCCGGGGTCTGCCCCAGCCCGGCGAACTGCTCCGCGTAGGCGCGGGCGACGCGGGCGGGGGTGTCCTGGAGCCCGTCGCGGTCGGGATCCTCACCGATGGCGATGAGGATCTCCCGGACCGCGCTTTCCAGCCGGGCCGCGTCGACCTGGAGCGGCTTGGCACCCCCCACGTTCAGTTCACGTCCTTGGGCGAGGCGTCGGGGTGACCCGTCCCCGCCGGAAGGGCGCCGTTGCCACCGGCCGCCTGCTCGCCCGTGGGGAGCGCGCCGTTGCCGGACTGCTCCTTGCGGGACAGGATCGGCGGACGGTTGGAGGGCAGCCGCTTGCCGTAGCCGGAGTAGGAGGGCCTCTTCTCCTTGACGACGACCGGGGCGAAGATCTGCAGCACCTGGTCGCGGGAGAGGGTCTCCTTCTCCATCAGCTCCAGCACCAGGTTGTCGAGCACGTCGCGGTATTCGACGAGGATCTCCCAGGCCTGGTCGTGGCCGGACTCGATGAGGCGGCGGACCTCCTCGTCGATCGTGGAGGCGATCTTCTCGGAGTAGTCGCGCTCGTGGCCCATCTCGCGGCCGAGGAAGACCTCACCGTTGCCGCTGCCGAACTTGCGGGCGCCGAGCTGCTCGCTCATGCCGTACTCGGTGACCATGCGGCGGGCGATGGAGGTGGCCTTCTCGATGTCGTTGGAGGCGCCGGTGGTGGGCTCGTGGAAGACGAGCTCCTCCGCCGTACGGCCGCCGAGGAGCATCGCGAGCTGGTCCAGCATCTCCGAGCGGGTCGCGAGGAACTTGTCCTCCATCGGCAGCGTCATCGTGTAACCGAGGGCGCGTCCGCGGGACAGGATCGTGATCTTGTGGACCGGGTCGGAGTTGGGCAGCGCGTGCGCGACCAGGGCGTGCCCGCCCTCGTGGTACGCGATGATCTTCTTTTCCTGGTCCGACATGACGCGGGACTTGCGCTCGGGGCCGGCCATCACGCGGTCGATGGACTCCTCGAGCAGCTCCATCGTGATCAGCTTCTGGTCGGCCCGCGCGGTGAGCAGCGCGGCCTCGTTGATCACGTTGGCCAGGTCGGCACCGGTGAAACCGGGCGTCCGGCGGGCGATGATGTCGAGGTCGACGCCCTCGGCGAAGGGCTTGCCCCGGCCGTGCACCTTGAGGATGCCCTTGCGGCCCTCCAGGTCGGGACGGTCGACGGTGACCTGGCGGTCGAAACGACCGGGACGCAGCAGCGCCGGGTCGAGGATGTCGGGCCGGTTGGTCGCGGCGATCAGGATCACGCCGCCCTTGACGTCGAAGCCGTCCATCTCGACGAGGAGCTGGTTCAGCGTCTGCTCGCGCTCGTCGTGGCCGCCGCCGAGACCGGCGCCGCGGTGGCGGCCCACCGCGTCGATCTCGTCGATGAAGATGATCGCCGGAGCGTTCGCCTTGGCCTGCTCGAACAGGTCGCGGACCCGGGAGGCGCCGACACCGACGAACATCTCCACGAAGTCGGAACCGGAGATGGAGTAGAACGGCACCCCGGCCTCGCCGGCGACGGCCCTGGCGAGCAGGGTCTTTCCGGTTCCGGGCGGGCCGTAGAGCAGGACGCCCTTGGGGATCTTGGCGCCGATCGCCTGGAACTTCGCCGGGGCCTGCAGGAACTCCTTGATCTCCTGGAGCTCCTCGATGGCCTCGTCGGCACCCGCGACGTCGGCGAAGGTGGTCTTCGGGGTGTCCTTGGTGATGAGTTTCGCCTTCGACTTGCCGAAGTTCATCACCCGGGAGCCGCCGCCCTGCATCTGGTTCATGATGAACAGGAAGAACAGCACGATGAGAACGATCGGCAGGAAGCTCACCAGGAGCCCGAGAAGGAAGTTCTCCTTGGGCACGTCGACGTTGTATCCGCCGGGCAGCTTGTTGGCGGCCTCGGCCGTCTGGAGCCTGTCGGCGAGCTGCACGCCCTGGCCCGTCACCCACGAGGAGTAGTAGCGCTTCTTGTCGGTCAGAGTGACCTCGATGCGCTGGTCCTTGTCGATGATCTTGGCGTTGGAGACCTTGCCCTCGTCGATCCAGCTGATGATCTGGGAGGTGTCGCGTCTCTCGAAGTTGCCCTCACCGCCCCACATGGTGGTGACGAGAAGAAGCAGAACGACGATGCCCAGGATCCACAGCAGTGGCCCACGTGTAAATCGCTTGAGATCCATCCGATGCGGAACCCCGGCGGGCCCGTCCCTTCCTGACCAGAGCCTGGCAACCCCGGGCGAACCCGGGGTTCGCGGTATCCCTAACCGCTCCAACTGACTACCCAGAGACGGCGGGAGGCCACCTCTTCGGTTGTCCGAAGGTACACCGGCGTGGCGCGCGGGGTCACCGCGCGGACAGACCGGCTTTGCCCTACCAACGTACGTCAGGTAGGTCCGTGTTCCCCGCCGCTATGGGCAATGTCGCGTTTGTGGACGGCGCACTTCGCGCAGGGCGTACTTTTCAGCCCGCTCCGTATACGTGAGGGGCGAGAGTTCCGATGAAGGGAAGGTTGCGGTAGCGCTCGGCGTAGTCGAGGCCGTAACCGATCACGAACTCGTTGGGGATGTCGAAACCGACGTACTTCACGTCGATCGGCACCTTGACCGCGTCCGGCTTGCGCAGCGCGGCGCAGATCTCCACCGAGGCGGGGTTGCGCGACTTCAGGTTGTGGACCAGCCACGACAGGGTGAGGCCGGAGTCGATGATGTCCTCGACGACCAGCACGTGGCGTCCGGCGATGTCGGTGTCGAGGTCCTTGAGCACGCGCACGACGCCCGACGACCTGGTGCCCGCCCCGTAGGAGGAGACGGCCATCCAGTCCATCTGAACGGGCAGGTGCAGGGCCCTCGCCAGGTCCGCCATCACCATGACCGCGCCCTTGAGCACGCCCACGATCAGCAGGTCCTTGCCCGCGTAGTCCTCGTCGATCCGGCTCGCGAGCTCCTTGATCTTGGCTTGGAGCTCTTCCTCGGGAATGAGGACCTTCGAGAGGTCCCGGCCCATATCGGCTGCGTCCACCTGGGATTTTCCTTACGAAACGGGGCTGGCTGGCTGTCTGGCGAGTATCAGGGTGTCATACCGCCGAACCACGCCCACCCCCCCGGGCACCTCTACGCGCCGCTGCCCACGCCACGCCGTGACCAGACGGTCGACCTGCAGGACGTGCGAGGCCGCCAGCGTGCCCGGCGGCGATCCCGCGTCGATCGCCGCCCTCCGCAACACCCTCCGCCGCACGGCGGCCGGGAGCTCCTCCAGGTCCCGTACGGCCACCGTCACCGTGCTGATATCGCTAAGAGCGCAATCCCGTACGGCGACGCGGGCGTAGACCTCCTCGGCCCAGGCGTCCAGCGCGTCGGCGTCGTCGCGGCACAGGGACGCGGTCCTGGCGAGCGCCTCGGCGACGCCGGGGCCGAGCTCGTCCTCCAGGGCGGGCAGCAGCCGCTCGCGGACCCGGACCCGGGTGTATCGGGGGTCGAGGTTGTGCGGGTCGTCCCACGGGGTCAGGCCGAGCGCCGCGCAGGCCGCCACGGTCGTCGCCCGGCCGAGTTCCAGCAGCGGCCGCCGGTAGATTCCGGCCCGCGCGGGCATCCCGGCCAGCGACCGGGTGCCGCTCCCCCTGGCCAGCCCGAGCAGCACGGTCTCCGCCTGGTCGTCCCTGGTGTGCCCGAGCAGCACGGCCGCCGCCCCGAGGCGCTCCGCCGCCTCGGACAGGGCGGCGTACCTGGCCTGCCTGGCCGCCGCCTCCGGCCCTCCCGAGGTGCCGACGGAGACGGGCAGCGCCTCGGCGAGGTCGAGCCCCAGGCCGGGCGCGAGCCGCACGACGCCGCCCGCGCGCTCGCCCGAACCCTCCTGCAGGCCGTGGTCGACGCTGAGCAGGCCGGCGCGGAACCCGGCGCGGGGCGCCGTGAAACCCAGCGCGGCGGCCAGGGCCAGGGAGTCGGCGCCGCCGCTGCACGCGGCCAGCACCAGAGCGCCCGGCTCCAGGTCGCCCAGTGCGAGCCGTACGGCGCGCCGGATGTCGGCGACGGCGGGATGCGGACCCATGCCCGCCATTGTCCCGGCCTCGGACGGGACGGCGACACGACCACCCCGCTCACGGCCGGCGTGACCGGCGGGGTGAGCGCGGTCGACGGGGTGAGCACGGTCGACGGGCGGCCCGATTCGATCGGGCCGCCCGGCCGGACCGGTCAGCCGACGGTGCCGCTGGCCTCGGGAATGGCCGGGGTGCCGATCACCCTGGCGATCCAGCGCTCCGGCTTGGCGATCTCCGCCTGGGTGGGGAGCGTCTCCGGCGAGGTCCAGATCTTGTTGAAGCCGCCGATGCCCACCTGTCCCACGACCGTGCGGACGAAGGCCGATCCCTCGGCGTACTGCTTCATCTTGAGGTCGAGGCCGAGCAGCCTGCGGATCGTGCGGTCGAGCCGGGAACCGCCCTCGCGGCGGTGGTGGAACTTGGCGCGGATGTCGGCGACCGAGGGGACCACCGAGGGACCCACCGCGTCCATGACGTAGTCGCCGTGCCCCTCGACCAGGGTCATCACCGCGGTGAGCCGGTCGAGGATCACCTTCTGCTCGGGCGTCTGGATCGCGTCGATCAGGTTGCCCTCCCCGCCCCTGACGACGTCCGTGAACGTGCCGGCGGCCGAGCGGAGCCGCTCCAGCAGCGCGGGCAGGTCGATGTCGGAGGCGAGCAGGAAGTCGGTCGTCTGCGTGCTGACGTACTCGCGCAGCCAGGGGACGCCGGTGAACTGCACCCGGTGGGTCTCCTCGTGCAGGCAGACCCAGAGGCGGAAGTCACGCGGGTTGACGTTGAGCTCCTGCTCGGCGTGAACGATGTTGGGCGCGACCAGGGTGAGACGTCCCGTGGGCGCCTGGCCGGTCGGGTCGGGCGGCAGGAACAGCTCGTACTGCCCCAGGACGCGGGAGGCGAGGAAGGCCAGCACCGCGCCCACCTCGACCCCGGTGACGCGCGAGCCCACCGCGCTCACGATCGCCGGTGTCTGGCTCCCCCGGGCGGCCATCCGCTCGGTGAGCGGCTCCAGCACCACCCGGAAGCCGTCGACGTTGGCCTTGATCCAGCCGGGCCTGTCGACGATGGTCGCGGGTTGCGGCGCGGTCTCGGTGTCGATTCGGGTGAACTCGCGGACGTGCCCCTCGGCCTCACGCGAGAGCCGCCGTAAATCGGCGACGGCCTGCCGGGCCTCCTCTCGGCTGACTTGCGGCCCGGGGCGCACCAGGCGCGTTCCGGTCGCGACGGCAAGATCCCAGTCGATCACCTGCATACCGTCCACCGTACGTGCTCTCCCGTCGACTCGCGCACCCGGAACCCGTGATCAGCCGGCGGCGACCGCGGCGGCGAGCCTGTCGAGGGCCGCCTCGGCCTTGCCCCAGCCCGGCGGGACCCGGTCCGCCATGAAGGCGAAGGTCACCATGCGTCCGCCCCGCGTGGTGGTGATGCCCGCCAGGGTGTTGACCCCGTCGAGGGTGCCCGTCTTGGCGCGGATCAGCCCGTAGGCGGAGTGGAGCTTGTCGAACCGGTGCCCGAGGGTGCCGCTGAAGCCGGCGACCGGCATGCCGCTGATGATCGGGTGCAGGCCGGGATTGGCCGGTGAGGCCGCCGCCGCGACCAGGCGGGCGAGCGCCTCGGGGGCGATGCGGTTCTTCGGCGACAGCCCGCTGCCGTCGAACACCCGCACGCCCTTCGCCGCGCCGAGCCGGGTCAGCACCTTGCCGACGGCCGCGGCGCCGCCGTCGAAGGAGGCCGGCTCCCCCTCCTTGATCGCCACGTGCCTGGCCAGCGCCTCCGACAGGTCGTTGTCGCTGAGCGTGAGGGCCCGCTCGACCAGGGCGTAGACCGGCGCGGAGTCGACCCGGGCGAGCTCCTGCGCACCGGCCGGGGCCTTGGACCGCCTGGCGGACTTGGAGACCGTGACCCCGTACTTCGACAGCAGCGACACGAACGCGGCGTGCGCCGTGCGGGAGGGGTCGGAGACCCGCTGGTCGCTTCCCCGCGAGACCCTGCCCTCGTCGATCATGAGCGCCGTGACGGGGGCGACGCTGCCCTCGGGGACGTAACCGGGCTTCCAGGTCGCGGCGGTACGCGACCCGGTGTAGAGGGAGTCGTCGTAGGCCACCGTCACCTTGGACACGCCGGCCTCCTTGAGCGCCCTGGCGGTACGCGAGGCGAGGGTGGCGAGCGAGGCGGGCCGGGGATAGACCGGGCTCCCCGCCGTCCTGGGACTCGCCAGGGTGGGGTCGCCGCCGCCGACGAGGATGATCGAGCCGGGCGAGGAGCCCCGCACCACGCGGGTGCTCAGCCTGGTGTCGGGTCCAAGCGAGGCCATCGAGGCGACCGCGGTGACGACCTTGGTGGTGGAGGCGGGGGTGATGCCCGTGGCCGCGCCGCTGCCGAACAGCAGGGCGCCCGTCTCCGCGTCGAGGACCGCGGCGCCGACACTTCTCCCCAGGGCGGGGTCACCCAACGCCTCGGTCAGCCGCTCCGCCAAAGTACCCTTGGCGGGGAGAGGGCCGTTCCCCCCCGCGGCCAGCACCGGACCCGCGGTGATGACCGGGACGGGGGGCGGCTCGGCCGACGCGACGATCGTCTCGGGCTCACCCTCGACCAGCACATCGCTGGTGAGCAGGTGTGCCCCGGCCGCGACGACGAAGATCTGCAGCAGGACGAGAGTGACCAAGGCCACCCACCGCTCACGCCGCATTATCGTCGCCGTCCTCTCATCATCGGTATCCAAAAGGCATAAATCGCCTACGAGACATTAACGCCCAACCGGGGGTGCCCGGGGGTTTGAGTGGAGGAACCGCGGTGGAGTTCGACGTTCTCGTTGAGATTCCCAAGGGGCAACGGAACAAGTACGAGGTGGACCACGAGTCAGGCCGCATCAGGCTCGACCGCATGCTCTTCACCTCCACGCAGTACCCCGCCGACTACGGCTTCATCGAAGACACGCTCGGCGAGGACGGTGATCCACTCGACGCCCTCGTGCTGCTCCAGGAGCCGACCTTCCCCGGCTGTCTGATCAAGTGCCGGGCGGTCGGCATGTTCCGCATGACCGACGAGAAGGGCGGCGACGACAAGGTCCTGTGCGTCCCCGCCACCGATCCCCGGATGGAACACATCCGCGACATCCACCACGTGCCGGAGTTCGACCGCCTGGAGATCCAGCACTTCTTCGAGGTCTACAAGGATCTCGAGCCCGGCAAGTCGGTCGAGGGCGCCAACTGGGTCGGCAGGGTGGAGGCCGAAGAGGAGATCGTCCGCTCCATCAAGCGCGCCAAGGACGAGGTCCACGGAAAGCACTGATTCGTGACCGGATTATTACCCGGTCTTTGGCCGGTCGCCCCTTGGCCGGTCGTCTTCCGGACGGTCGTCCTTTGACCGGTCGTCCATCGGAGAATCGGTTTTCAGCCGGTCGTTCGTCGAGCGGCCGGCCTTTGACCGGTCGTCCATCGGACGGTCGTCCCTGGCCGGTCGTTCATCGGACGCCCGGTCCTTGGCCGGTCGTCACGCGGGACGGGTCGCGCCGACGAGGTCGCTGCGCCACATCGGCGCGACCCTGACCACGTCCCCCGTCTGCGGGGCGTGCACCATCAGCCCCCGGCCGATGTAGATCCCCACATGGTGGATGTCGCCGGGGTTCTGGGTGATCTGCCCGTAGAAGAGCAGGTCGCCCCGCTGGAGCTCGCTGAGCCGCACGTGCGGGCCCGCGGTCCACTGGGTGCCGGTCCAGTGGTCCATGACGACCCCGACCCGCTCCCAGGCCCGCATGGTCAGCCCCGAGCAGTCGTAGGAGGCCGGCCCGTCGGCCGCCCACACGTACGGCTTGTCGAGCTGGGTGAGCGCCCAGTCGGCGGCGATGTCGCCCCTGGCGGAACCGGCCGTCACGTTGAGCGCCCAGCGTGACGCGGGCTCTCCCGAGGCCACCGCCATCCGCGCCGCCTCGCGGCGCACGGCGGCCGCCTGATACCGAGCGCGCTCGGCGTTCTCCCTCGCGATCCTGGCCTGCTCCAGGGCCGCCTCACGCTTTTTGGCGAGCAGGTCGGCGGCGCCGCGCGCCTCTTCGGCCAGCTTCTCCAGCCGCGCCTGCTCCTCCTTGATCCGCCGGGTCTCGTCGACCTGTCTGGCGACGGCCTCCTCGGCCGCGATCTTCGCCTCCTCGGCTCTCGCCTGTGCCTCCCGTTGCACGGCGTAGGCGTCGTCCGCCTGCGCCTGGAGGATGGCGAAGACCTCCTGGGCCTCGCGTAGCTGCTTGAGCGTCTCCGCCTGCCCTCCGCCCATGTGGGCCAGGATGCTGGCCCTGCGCAGGTAGCCGTCGTCCGTGGGGCCGCCGCTGTCGGTCATCATGGCCATCATGGGCTGGGCGATGTCCAGCCCGCCGTAGTTCTGGGCGGTGATCGCGGCCACCGCCTCCCGGGCCTCCCCGACCTCGGAGCCCGCCGTCCTGGCTCGCTCGGCCGCCTGCTCGGCGAGCTTCTTGACGCGAGCCGTCTTGACCAGCTCCCCGTTGTACGACTCGACGAGCCGCTCCGCCTGGGCGACCAGCTCCTCCAGCCTGGCCTGCGCCTCGGCGACCAGGACCGTGGTCGAGCCGAGCCTCTCACCGCGCTCGCGGGCCAGCGCCCGCGCTTCGGCCACCTCATCGGCCGACGGGCCCGACACGCCGCCCGGCGCGGCGTCGCCCGGTCCCGGCCGGCCAGGAACAGCGCCGGCGGGGAGCCCCGGCCCGGCGATCAGGCAACAGGCGAGGCCCGCCACCGCGGCGGCATGACGGCGCCGTCTGACTGAATGCATGCGTCTCCCCCCGGAGTCCCCTTGAATACCGCGTGTCGCGGTCTCACCGCGTGTCGCGATCCCGCCGCACGACGCGGCGCGTCGCCGCCTGCCAGGCGGCGGCCTATCTCAACATTCCCGCTCGTCACTCTCCGCACACATGCCACTCACACCCCGTAGTCACCGCCCGCCACAATACCCCCGTCGGCAAGGGCCTCGGCCCCCGTATCTCACACCCGATCTCCTGTACGGCGGGTGCGCGGCGGTTTTCTCCCCGGACGTCCGTACGGCCCGCCCGGCGGAGGTCCGGGGCGGGCCGAGAGCAGGGGCCGGAGAGCAGAGAACGGAGTTCGAAGTTCGGAGAAGGCACGGGCCCGGGAATGGGGACGGGGACGGGGAGGGCAAGGGGCAGAAGAGCAGGGGGCGGGGAACGGGGAGGCGGCGGCAGACCGGTGAAGCCGGTCAGATCGATCAGGCCGGTATGGCCGCCGCCCCGGAGGGGGTGGGAGACTCCGGCCGCGAGGGCGGGGCGGCGGGATTCGTACCGGTGGAGGCCTGCGGGGAACCCCCCGAGGACCGGCCCCGGCCTGGATCGCCCGGCGACCGCCCCTGACCCGCGCCGTCCGGGGTCCGCCCGTGACCCGAGCCGTTCGAGATCCGTTCCGGGCTCTGGCCACCCGGGCTCCCCCCGCGGCCCGCGCCGTCCGAGGCCCGCCCCGGACCGGCGGGGGCCGGTCGGGAATCGTCGGGGACCTGCCGCGGACCGGACCTCGGGTGACCGGGGTTCGCCCGCGGGCGTCGCGGATCGGCGTGCGACGGCCGGGGGTTCGCCCGCGGCGGCTCCGGATCGGCCCGCGGCGGTCGAGGGACCGCGCGCGGAGGCCTGTGCTCCCCTCTCGGGGGCCTCGGATTCGCCCGCGGAGGTGCCGGGTCCGCCTGTGGGGAGCCCGGATTCGCCCGCGGGGGCGTCGGGCCCACCGGCCGGTGGGTGAGCCCGCAGCGGCGGGAGGAGTGTCCGTGGTGGTCGCGGGACGGGGGGTGCCTGTCCGGCGTGCCGACCCCGGAAGATCCCGGCGACACGGGCGACACGGGCGACACGGGCGACACGGGCAGGGACGGCTGGGCCGGGTTCTCCGCCGGAGCGGCCGGCCGGTCGGCCGGCCCGTCGGCCGAAGGTCCCTCACGGGCGGGATCGGCCGCTCCGTCGCCGGACGAGCCGTCACCCGGCCGCCGGGGCGAGGCCTCCGTCCAAGGACCGGCCAGGTCCGGCGTCCCCGTCTCGTCGTCCCCGAAGGCGGGTCCGGTGGCACTGACCGGCTCCGTCATCCCGAGCGAACCGATCCGCTCGACGGCCATGCCCTCCCCGACGGGTTCCAGCGGCGCGGACGTGCCGCCCCGCCGGGACTCCCCCGGTATCCGGGTGTCCGGAGGCTCCGCCACCGCCGGGAACGTACCCGAGGCGACGCCGGGACCCGCGCCTCCCGGGTCGGCCACCGACTGGGCGAGGACCAGGGCCAGCGCCGTCACCGCGGCGACCGCGGCCGCCGCGCCGGCCAGCGCGTGGGGCCGGCGGCTTCCGCGCCCCCTGCCGACGGGGAACCCGGCAGCGTCGAGGGGGCCGGCCAGGCGGGCGACGTCGCGCCGGTAGGGGACCCGCTCGGGGTCGGTGAAGTGGCTCATCACCCACTCGCGCAGCGTGGGCGGGAGCGCGACCAGAGGGAGCAGGTCGAAGACCTTGGCCGCGGAGACCTGCCTGACCCGGTGCGGGGCGCAGGTGTCGCAGCGGTTCACGTGGCGGATGACCCGCTCGCGCGCCTCCGGCGTGAGCTCACCGGTGAAGCCGGTGAGCATGCGGGCCCGGCTCGCGCAGTCGTAGGGCCCCTTGCGGACGAGGACCTCCGCGGTGACGACGTCGCGCAGACGCTCCCTCGCCGACTCGTACAGCGCACCGGCGACCTTGGGGGTGACGCCCAGGACCGCGGCGAGGTCGATGGGCCCGAAGCCGTGCCGGCAGCTCAGGTCGAGGACCTCATGGTCGTCGGCCGACAGGCTCCGGGTGGCGTTCCACGCCATCACCCGCAGGTCCGCGTCGCCTCCGGCGGCGAACACCGGGGCGGGGACCGGCGAATCGCGCCCCCCGGCGAGATGACGCCGTACGCACTCCCCCCGAGCGAGTGCGTACAGCCACGCCTCCAGCCGACGGGAGTCGGCGAGCGCGTGAACATGGGCCTCGGCGGCGATGAAGGTGCCGAGGAGCGCCGATTCCGCGGCGTCGGAGGTGGCGAGCATTGAACGGCAGTATCGGTAGACGCTTTCCGCGTATGAGTCGTAGAGATCGGCGAGGGCTCCGGGGCTCCTCGCGCACAACGCCGCGACCAGGACACTGTCAGTCATGTAATCGAAGGTAAACGCCGGGTAACCGGAAATTCCAGCGATTCGCGTACGGTGACTCCGACTGTCTTCGTCACGTCAACGATTCGAGTAAAAACCTGCCACTAATAGCAATCATAAATATCGATAAATAGCCATTTAATCGAACTAATCGTGCCTATTGGTACGCCGAGGAAGGACCGCCGGCCGTGGGCGGACGGTCACGACGAGCGGTCACGGATGAAGGGCCCAGGACCGACGGTCACGGACGAGCGGTCATGGACGGACGGCGCCCGCGAGGGGCGCCTGCCTGCCCCGGTCCTTGACGAACGGCGGCATCTTCGGCTTGACCGTGTTCAGGGGCAGCGAACCGCCGAGGGCGAGTTGCTCGAAGGGGCGGCTGCTCGACCCCCAGGTGCGCGCGGTCACCTCGGCGGAGGCGATGTCGCGGGTGTCCTCGACGCTCTTGATCTGCAGGATGAACCGGCGCTTCTGGCCCGCTTGGACGTTGTCCACGAACGTGCTCCCACCGCCGAGCAGCTTGCCCCGTTTGTCGCGCAGGAGCGCGGTGACGGCCAGGCTGCGGGCCGGTATCACGTACGGGGTGCCGACGTAGCCGGTGACGAGATAGTCGCCGTCGGCCGTGCGGTCGGTCAGCACCTCGCGAACCGGGAAGGGCTGGAAGGCCGAGACGATCCGGCCCGCCTGGTGCCAGCGCGCCGGGCGGTACGCGATGCTCACGGCGGCGGGCTTGTCCTGGGTCACCACCTGGCCGGTGAAGGGGAGCGTCCCCGCGGGGGGCACGGCGTCCAGCGGCTGTTCCAGCCGGACGACCTCCTTGCCCTCGGAGTTCTTGGCCACCACGGTGGCCACGACGTGCTCGCCGAAGTGCCACGGGTTGGTGTTGGCGAGCACTCCGGCCCAGTTCACCACGTACCCATCATCGCCCTTGATGATGGACGAGGCCTGCTCCCTGACCGCGATCGGCTGGAGCGCGGCGGCCTGCTTCGTCTCCTCCTCGTCGTCGGTGCATCCGGCGCATCCGACAAGGAGGAGGAGTGCGAGGGCGCCGACGATTCGGGTGCTGTGCGTCACCTAGCCGTGATAACCGGTGACGGCCTCCCGCCCACCTGGACACGCCGGAAACGGCCCGAGTCTTTACCTCTGCCGGACAACTCTGGCCTCATCCCATACCGGTTCGGATGATTCGTAGACCTTCCCATCCGCGCCGAAGACCAGATACCGGTCGAAGTCATCGGCGAACCAGCGGTCGTGGGTGACGGCGACCACGGTCCCGTCGAAGGCGTCCAGCCCTTCCTGGAGAGCCTCGGCACTGGCCAGGTCGAGGTTGTCGGTCGGCTCGTCCAGCAGCAGCAGGGTGGTGCCCGACAGTTCGAGCAGCAGGATCTGCAACCGGGCCTGCTGGCCTCCGGACAGTGTCTCGAAGCGCTGCTCGGCGATGGTCCCGGCCAGCTCGTAGCGGGACAGCACCTTCATCGCCTCGTTCTTGAGCCGGGCGTGCTCGGTCATCACGATCTCGCAGGGCGTCCGGCCGATGAGCTCGGGGCGGGCGTGCGTCTGGGCGAAGTGGCCGGGGACGACCCGGGCGCCGAGCCTGGCCACGCCGGTGTGCCTGACCTCCTCTCCGGCGATCAGGCGCAGGAAGTGCGACTTGCCCGAGCCGTTGGAACCCAGCACCGCCACCCGCTCGCCGTACCAGATCTCCAGGTCGAACGGTTTCATCAGGCCGGTGAGCTCCAGCTTCTCGCAGATCACCGCCCGCTTGGCGGTCCGCCCGCCCTTGAGCCGCATGCTGATGAACTGCTCCTTGGGCGCCGCCTCCGGCGGCCCGGCCTCCTCGAACCTGCGCAGCCGGGTCTGGGCCGAGTGGTAGGCGGCGGCCATGGTGTCCATGTACTTGGCCTTCTGCTTCAGCATGAGGACCAGGCGCTTGATCTTGGCGTGCTCCTCGTCCCAGCGCTTCTTCAGCTCGTCGAGGCGCTCGTTGCGCTCCCTGCGCGCCTGCGCGTACGAGCGGAAGCCCCCGCCGTGGACCCAGATGTTGCCGGACTCGACGGTGATGATCCGGTCGGCCGCGTTGGCCAGGAGCTCCCTGTCGTGGCTGACCAGCAGCACCGTCTTGGCCGTCTCGCGCAGCGCCCGCTCCAGCCAGAGCTTGCCCGGCACGTCCAGGTAGTTGTCCGGCTCGTCGAGCAGCAGCGTCTGGTCGGGCCCCCGCAGCAGCGCCTCCAGCACCAGCCGCTTCTGCTCACCGCCCGACAGCGTGTTGACCTCGCGGTACTTGCAGTCGTCGTACGGCATGCCGAGGGCGGCCATGGTGCAGGTGTCCCAGAGCACCTCGATGTCGTAGCCGCCCGCGTCGGTGTAGTCGGTGATGGCCTGCGCGTAGCGCATCTGCGCCTTCTCGTCCTCGCGCTCCATCATCACGAGCTCGGCGGCGTCGAGCCGCTCGGCCGCCTCCCGCACGCGCTGCGGGGCGACGCTGACCAGCAGGTCGTGCACGGACCTGCCGTCGCGGATGCTGCCGATGAACTGCCGCATGATGCCCAGGCCACCGGAGCTGGCGACGCTCCCGTCGACCGGCTGCAGGTCGCCCGCGATCAGCCGCATCAGGGTCGTCTTGCCCGCCCCGTTGGGCCCGACGAGTGCCGCCTTGACCCCCTCGCCGACCCGGAAGGACACGTCGTCCAGCAACGGCCGCCCATCCGGCAGGACATATGTCAGATGACCGACCTCAACATGTGCCACTGTGCTTCCCTCTTTCCAAGTCCCCGCGCAGGCTACATGCCGGTTTCAGGTCCGGCATCCCCATTCCAGCCGGTACGGCCTGGCGATCCGGTCGTCATGCCCACGGCGAGCAGACGCCCCGGTACTCGGCGGTTCGTCGCGCTGTCGCGACGATCGGGCACGTCATGAGCTCATCCTGAGCCCGGATGATGTCCGCTACCCGGGGACGTACGGGGTCACTGTCGCGGGCCGCACGATCAGGCACGCAGTCTGAGGCCGCTTCCGCGTCGATCGGTAACCGCAGTTCAGAGCCGTGTCCGTTGGATTTTCGCTGTTTGCCGCGGGACCCCTTGTCAGTCCGTCGACTCCGCCATATGGCGCAAATTTCGCGAACTATCCCTTCATGGACACAAGTAATTAAATACACCCAAGGCGCCTCATTGAGATTTTTGTCAGAAAAAGATGGTCAACCAAAATCATTATCGGTATTACTACTTTCAGTTACGGAACGCCCGACACCAGGACAAGGCCGTACGTTTATCCATCGGTCCGAAAATGTTTAAAATGAGGTATTTATTTCGTCAGCGGCGCTGATTACTCTCCCGATCATGGGTTCTCAACGGGAGGAAAACCTTTGTCACTGAAACTGCGTCGCATCATGTCGGCGATCGCCGCGGGGGGACTCGTCGTCCTGGCGATGGCGAGTCCGGTGGCCGCATTCGCGCCGCCGTACATCGACGAACCCACCGGTCCGTACCCACTGCCGGTGGACGCCGACGTGCCCAAGCGCGGCTGCACCACGACGCTGTCCGACCCCAAGAACGCGAGCGGGAGCACCCAGGCCGTCCAGGTGATCTACGCCTGGCACGACGGCGGCGGGAACAACTACGAGACCCACGTCGAGCAGATCGCCAAGCTGGTCGACCGGATGGACCTGGAGCTGGACGAGTCCACCAACTACGACCAGCACCTGAAGCTGAGCTGCCGCACCGGCTACGACACCAGCACCTACTCCGGTTACGCCCGCGCGCTGGTGATACCGGAGAAGATCGAGGCCGGCGTGATCGGCGGCGAGACCACGATCGACAAGATCACCGATGATCTCGGCGCGGCGGGGTACGACAACGCCAACCGCAAGTACCTGGTGTTCGAGGACTTCAACGGGACCGCGACCGCCTGGTGCACGACGACCTGCGCGGCGACCGCCGACGAATGGTCCAGCGCCACCCAGCTGCACGAACTGATCCACCTCGGCGCGGACGGTTTCTACGTGGACCATCCCAAGGTCACCGAGGCCGTCGACCACCTCAGCTATCCCGACGTCATGTCCAACCCGAGATACGACTGGCAGCTGGACCATGACTTCAACAACTACTACGACCCGAGCGAGACCACGGCGACCTTCTACACCGGCAACGAGGCCGGTGACACCCGCAAGGTGAACGTCGCGGCCTGGCCCTACTTCACCACCCCCACCTGCTGCGACATCGGCTACAGCAACGACCTGCTGACCGCGCAGGAACGCACCGTCGAGGCCGACGCGCCGTACGCCGCCCCGACCGGGTTCAGCGTCTCGGGCGGCGGCTGGATCCAGGTGACCCCGCCCGGCCCGACGTCACAGATCTCGGCCAAGCACTACGACGGCCGCCGGTCGCTCACCATGAACGTGCAGTCGCACGCCGTCGGCGTCGTATCGGTAACCCGCAAACCCGCGGTGACCGCCGGCCAGCCCTACAAGTTCTTCGCCAAGATGACCACCGCCACCTCCGGCAACGTGAAACTGCGCCTGTCGTGGTACAACTCGTCCAATACCCTGATCTCCACCAGTGACAGTTCGACCATCGCGCTGACCAGCACCTGGACGGAATACCGGCACAGGGCGACCGCCCCGGCCGGAGCGGCCAGCGTCCAGATCTCGGTGGTCAGCCCCGCCGGCCAGACCTTCGCCTACCAGCTCGACGCCCTCCAGCTCAACCACTGCAACAACGGCAAGACCACCGACGGCTGCCGCCTGGACACCTGGCAGTGACCTCCAGGTGACGAACTGACCCAGCGCCTCCCGGCGGTGACCCGGTACACCGGAGCCCGCCGGGAGGCGCTACGTCGACCCTTGTCGCGACCGACGAAGTTTCCCCGACACCCGGTTCTCGGCCGCCACCCCTCCATGTGGAACAGCGCTCATGATCCGGAGACGTTCGACTCCGGGGACCGGGGATCGAAGCGCCGGAGTTCATGGGGCCACGGCTTGTAAGCGGGCTGACCAACTTCAACGTGCCCCACGACGATTCCTCTCCAAAGGTCCTCGCGCAGGGGACCCGCCGGTTTCCGGATCAGGCGTCCCGACATCGGCGCCGGCATCGGCCCCCACGCTTCTCACTCCGGCTTTCCCCGGTTCTCTCCCGCCTTCGCCCTGCCCGGCCTCGGGGAGGGGGTGGGCGCCCACATCGACGCCGGGCAGGGCCGAGCAGGGCAGGACCGGGTAAGGCCGAGGCCGGCGGGCCGGGGCCGGGGCCGGGGCCGGGGCGGGGGCGCGGGCGCGGGCCGGAAAATGCGATGGGAAACGGTCGGTGCCCGGTGATAGAAAACAGGTTCGCCCCCCATCCTCGATCTGCTCGGGAGCGAGCTTGTGGTCACCAGCAGTTCGGAGTTCTCCGTATCCGGCCGCCCGTACGACAGGCGGGGTCCGGTGCGCTGGCTCTGGTCCCATCTTCGCCGCCATCCGCTCCAGCTGACCGGCTTCCTCGGCGCATCGCTGATCATGGTCGTGCTCAACGCCATGGTCCCCGGGCTCACCGGCGCGGCCTTCGACGCCGTGCTGGGTGAGGACGGCGGCGGAGCGCGGGCACTGGGCGCGATCTCGCTGGGACTGCTCGCGATCGTGCTGGCGCGCGGCGCCTTCGACCTCGTGGCGCGGCTGGGCAGCGAGGTCCTGGCCAAGCGGCTGGAGCGGGACGCCAGGGACGAGCTCTACGTCAGCCTGCTCGGCAAGAGCCAGACCTTCCACAACAGGCAGCGGGTCGGCGACCTGATGGCGCGGGCGGCCAACGACATCCGGCAGCTCTCCACCATGATCAGTCCGGGCGTCGACCTGATCGTCGACTCCGGCCTGAGCGGCCTCGTGCCCCTGGTCTTCATCGCCACGATCGATCCGCGGCTGCTGCTGGTGCCCGGTGTCTTCGCGGTCGCCTTCGTGGTCGCGCTCCGGCACTACATGAGACGGCTCAACCCGGTGGCGACCCGCATGCGGGAGCAGTTCGGCGATCTCAACGCCGGGCTGAACGAGGCCGTACGCGGCATCGAGGTCATCAAGGTGACCGCTCAGGAGGAGCAGGAGCGGCGGCGGTTCCGGAAACGGGCGCGGCGCTATCGCGACTCCTTCGTCCACAACGGCCTGGTCCAGGCCCGCTACCTGCCGACCCTGCTCTTCGCCTTCGCGATGGCCGGCTCGCTCTGGCACGGCCTCCACCTGCACGCCGCCGGCGCCGTCACGATCGGCGAGCTGGTCGCCTTCATGGGCCTGGTGGCCATGCTGGGATTCCCGACCAGCATGTCGATCTTCACCTTCTCGCTGGCCCAGATCGGCATCGTGTCCTCCCGCCGGATCCTGAGCATCATGAACACCGAGACCGAGCTCGGGCAGCGCGCCGACGGCCACGCCGCGCCGATCGGCGGGGCGATCGTCTTCGAGAACGTGACGTTCGGCTACGGCGAGGACGACCCGGTGCTGCGCGATGTGACGTTCACCGTGCGGCCGGGCGAGACCGTGGCGATCGTCGGCGAGACCGGCTCGGGCAAGAGCACCCTGGCGAAGCTGGTCCCCCGGATCTACGACGTCACCGCGGGCCGGATCCTGGTCGACGGTGTGGACGTCCGCGAGTGGGACCTCGACTCGCTGCGCTCCCAGATCTCCACCATCGAGCAGGACATCGTGCTGTTCTCCCGGTCGGTGGCCGAGAACATCGCCTTCGGGCTGGGCCAGCGGGTGGAGCGGGACGCCGTCGTCCGGGCGGCCGAGGAGGCCCAGGCCGCCGAGTTCATCGGCGAGCTCGACGACGGCTACGACACGGTCATCGGTGAGCGCGGCATCACCCTCTCCGGCGGCCAGCGCCAGCGCCTGGCCATCGCCCGGGCCCTGCTGACGGATCCGGCGATCCTCGTGCTCGACGACTCGACGAGTGCGATCGACTCCGCCACCGAAGACAGGATCCAGCAGGCCATCGGCCGCGTTCTCGACGGGCGCACCACCCTGCTGATCACCCACCGGCTCTCCCAGATCCGCTGGGCGGACAAGGTCCTGCTGCTCCGCCGCGGCGAGCTGGTCGACTACGGCACGCACGACGAATTGCTCACCCGGAGTCGTCTCTACCGGCGGATCTTCACCCACTACGACGAGGCCGACGAGGCCGACGGCACCGACGGCACCGTGTCCGGCAACACCACCGACCTGGCCGTGGTCCTCGCGGGCGAGCAGGGAGCGCAGGGCTGATGGGCTTCATCATGGACGGCCTCGACGCCGAGGACTACGACCGCACCTACAGCGATCGCGACCTCCTTCGCCGGATCATGTCCTACTTCCGGCCGAAGCTGGGATCGATGATCCTGGTCGCAGTCATGATCGTGCTGTTCTCACTGAGCCAGGCGGCCATGCCGTTGCTGGTCAGCTGGGGTGTGGACGGGATCGAGGACGGCACGATCGACGAGGTGGGCTGGCAGCTCACCGCCGGCCTGCTGCTCGCCGGGGTGCTCGGCTGGCTGTTCAACTTCGTCCGCCAGTGGCACAGCGCGAAGGTCACCGGCGACGTCGTCCTGCATCTCCGCCAGGACGCGTTCGACGCCGTGCTCGAACGCGACCTGTCGTTCTACGACGAGACCCCGTCAGGAAAGATCGTCAGCCGGGTCACCTCCGACACCGATGACTTCGCCACCGTCTCCACCCTGACGATGGACCTGATCAGCCAGGTGCTGATGGTCGGCTTCGTCACGGTCCTGCTCTTCCTGCGCAGCGTCGAGCTCGCCCTGCTGACCCTGCTCGTGGTGCCGATCGTTATGGGCATCGCCCTACTGTTCCGGCGGGTCGCCCGGAGCAGCACCCGCAGGGCGCAACGCTCGCTGAGCCGGGTGAACGCCACCCTGCAGGAGACCATGGGCGGCATCACCGTCGCCAAGAACTTCCGCCAGGAGCAGCGGGTCTACGACGAGTTCCGCCCCATCAACCGGCAGAGCTACCAGGTGACGCTCAGGCAGGGGTTCGTCTTCTCCGGCATCTTCCCCGTGCTCTTCCTCGTCGCCGGGCTGGCCACGGTCGCGCTCGTCCAGCTGGGCGGCACCACCGTGCTCGGCGGCGGCCTGTCCGGCGGCGACTGGTTCCTCTTCCTGCAGGGCGTCTCGCTCTTCTGGTTCCCGCTCACCTCCATCGCCGCGTTCTGGTCCCAGTTCCAGCAGGGCCTGTCCGCGTCGGAGCGGGTCTTCGCCCTGATCGACGCCCCGCCCCGGGTCGTGCAGACCGATCCCCAGCCGGTCGGCAGGCTGGCGGGCCGCATCGAGTTCCGCGGTGTCACGTTCGGCTACGAAGCCGAAAGCCCCGTGCTGCGTGACTTCGACCTCACCATCGAGGCGGGCGAGAGCGTCGCACTGGTCGGCCACACCGGTGCGGGAAAGTCGACGCTCAGCAAGCTGATCACCCGGTTCTACGAGTTTCAGGACGGCCGGTTGATGATCGACGATCGTGACGTCCGCACGCTGGACCTGGCCGGATACCGGCGGCAGATCGGCGCGGTGCCGCAGGTTCCGTTCCTGTTCAGCGGCACCGTCGCCGACAACATCCGCTACCCGAGGCCGGAGGCGGGCGACGAGGAGGTGCTCGCCGCGGCCGCGTCGGTCGGCGGGGGCGACTGGATCGACGCCCTGCCCGACGGCCTGCGGACCGACGTCGGCGAGCACGGCCGCGCCCTGTCCATGGGCCAGCGCCAGCTCGTCGCGCTGGCCCGCCTGCTCATCCAGAATCCGGCGATCGTGGTCCTGGACGAGGCCACCGCCAGCGTCGACCCGCTGACCGAGGCCCAGATCCAGGAGGGTCTGGACCGGGTGCTGGCGGACCGCACCTCCATCGTCATCGCGCACCGGCTGTCCACGATCGAGCACGTCGACCGCATCATCGTGCTCGATCACGGCCGGATCGTCGAGGAGGGTGACCACACCACGCTGCTGGCTCGCGGTGGTCACTACTGCCAGGTCTACAACACCTACTTCCGGCACCAGTCTCCCAACTACCGGCCCGGTTCCGGGTTCGTCTCCGTCGCGGGCTCCGCGTGATCGAGGCCGCTCGGCATCCTCTTCGGCACGGTGGACCTGATGTGGGACCGGCCGGCGGCGGAGGCCCGCACCTGGGTCGAGACGCTGCTCGGCCAGGACGACCGGCGATGTACACCACGATCCGCCCGGTGAGCGCCCTGTACCCCGGGGGCACTCCGTCCGGCCAGGCCGTGCTCCGGCGGGCGGCGGGGACGCTGACCGGCGGGCGGGGACGCTAGCCGGCGGGCTCGGCGATCAGCGCCGTGCCGACGCGGCGGAAACCGAGCCTGGCGTAGATCCGGGCGACATCCTCGTCTCCCGCCGACAGGAAGACGGTCTTGACCCCCCGGGAGCGGGCGTCGGCGATCAACACCGCGGTGACCGCGAGCGCGAGGCCGCGACGGCGGGCGGCGGGCAGCGTGCCGATCCCGACGATCTCGCTCACCTCCCCGACCTGGTTGTGCTGGCCCGCGCACAGCGCCGTACCGCCCTCGACAGCCGCGGCGATCACCGTCAGCCCCGCCCGGACCCGGGCGGCGCCGCTTTCCAGGGAGCCGTCACCGGTGCGGGCGAGGACCGCCTCCGCCAGGTCCGCCGTGTCCGCCGCGCCGACGCGCGTGCCGGGCTCGGCGAAGGCGAGGTGGGGGACCACCAGCGCGGAGGGCAGCACCGGGTCGTCCGCCCCCAGGACCCGCACCGCCAGGTGCCCGGGCGCTCCTTCCGGCGCGACCGGCGCGACGTCCGTTCCGAGCACCATCAGCGGGTGCTCGTGAACCGTGAGCCCCGCCTCCTCGACCGCGGCGCGAAAGGCAGGCGTGGTCTCGGCCACCCACTCGAAACTTTCCGGGATCCCGAGCTCGCGCTGCCGGTCGCGGACCCGGGCCACGTCGTCGGCCCGCACCGGGCCGGACCACCCGGAAGCCGGGCGGGCGTAGAAGGGCCACCCCACGCCCTCCCGTACGAACAGGGTGAGCGGCCCGTGGTCCTCGACCCTGGCCTCGCGTCGCGGAACCGCGTCGTAGTAGTGCTCGATCAGGTCCAGCAGGGCCCGGGAGCCTTCGGTGGCAGTCATGTCCCGCATCCAAACAGCGACTCATGGACCGACGCCACTGCATTACGTGCCGGTCACGGCTGCCGCTGCGAGGGCGGCGGAGCCTTCAGGCTCGCTCACCAAGCCCGTAAATATCCCCTGAACATGCATTGAAAACGCCTAAATACCTATTATCGGTTCATGCAGCGGAAAGAGCCCTTTCCGCATCAATGGTCACGATCGAGGCACATCCCCGCGAGCATCCCGCCATCGGGAAACCAGCCCATGCTTACGACAGAAGCATCTTTGTCACCTTATTATTGGTGATTTATATCTTTCGCAGGCCGCATAGCGAGCGATGATGTTGCGATGAGTGGCAACAAGAAATGAACAACGGCGATGAGAACAGCGGCGACGTACGGCGGCGACCACTCCTGTTCGTCAGCTCGCAGTCCCCTCCGGGACCGCTACGTGACCTCAGAGACCTGCTGCACGAGCTGTACCTGGAAGCCGGCGCCCCCACTCTCGACGACATCGCCGAGGGAGTCTCCGGCGACATCCCCGGCCCCGGCGCCCCCGGACGCGACACCGTCCGCCGGATACTGGCCTCGGCGGAGACGCCTCCCAGCCAGGCCGACCTGACGGCGGTCATCACCGTCCTGGCCCGCCTGGCCCGGCGTGATCCCGCCGACGCCGCCGACCGGGGTCGCGAGATCTGGCGGAGGGCCCGCCTGGGTTCGCCGGCCGGACTGCCGATCCGCTCGCTGGCCGACCCGTTCTCGCTGGGGGTGCACCGGGCGATCGAGGCGGGCGCGCAGGCCGCCGGAATGGCCGGCCTGCCCGCCTACGTCCCGCGCCCCCATGACGACCACCTGGCCGCCGTCGTACGTCGGGCGACGGCCGGACGCAGCGCGGTCGCGATGCTGGTCGGCGACTCGTCGACCGGCAAGACCCGGGCCTGCTGGGAGGCCGTGCGACTGCTGCCCGGCGGATGGCGGCTGTGGTGCCCGGCCGATCCCGGCCGTCCCGAGACGACCGCCCTCGCCCTGAGCTCCCTCGCGCCGCGGACCGTCGTGTGGCTCGACGAGTCGCAGTCCTACCTGCTCACCCCGGCCGGCGGCATGGGTGAGCGCGTCGCCGCCGGGCTGCGGGCACTGGTGAGCGACCCGGAGCGCGGCCCGGTGCTGGTCCTGGGCACCCTCTGGCCCGAATACTGGGCCGCCCTCACCGCGGCTCCCGCAGCGAGCGGCGGCACCGACCCCCGTACCCAGGCGCGGGCGCTGGTGACCGGCGCGGCCATCCACGTCCCCGGCCGTTTCACCGGCCCCTCCCTGGAGGCGGTACGCGGCGCGGCGGGCGGCGATCCGCGCCTGGAGCGCGCGTACGCCGGGGCCCGCGACGGCCGGATCACCCAGTACCTGACCGGCGTGCCCGGCATGGTGGAGCGCTACCGCAACGCGCCCGCCCCGGCCAAGGCCGTGATCGAGGCCGCGATGGACGCCCGGCGCACGGGGCACGGTCCCGCCCTTCCGCACGCCCTCCTGAAGACCGCCGCGTTCGACTACCTGACCGACCACGAGTACGGCTCCCTGCCCCGGGACTGGTTCGAACGGGCCCTGGCCTACGCCTGCGGTGCCCACGGCCCCCTCACGCGCGTCCGCCCCCGCCACGACGAGCCGTCCGCGCACCCTCGCTACCGGCTGGCGGGCTACCTGGAACAGCTCGGTCGCGCCGAGCGCCGTACGCGTCCCGCTCCCGCGGCCCTGTGGGACGCGCTGGCCTCCCACGCCGACCCCGAGGACCTGCCGCGCCTCGCCGCCCAGGCCCGGGCCCGCGGTCTCTACCACCACGCCCTCCTGCTGTACGGGGCCGCCGCCACGGCCGGCGACCCCGACGCCCCGAGGCAGGCGATCGCCCTGCTCGGGGAGACGGGACGTACCGAGGAGGCGCTCACCTGGCTGCGGATCCACGGCGGGCCGGACACCGCCCGGGCCATCGGCCGGCGCGCCGCCGTCCTCCACAGGGCCGGACACCGCGAGAGGGCGATCGCCGCCTATCTGCGCGCCGCGGAGGCGGGAGACGCCGATGCCCCGAGGGAGGCGATCGCCCTGCTCGTGGACGGGGGAAGGGTCAAGGAGGCGCTCACCTGGCTGTGGGCCCACGACTGGTTCGGCGACGCCGGCCTTCCCGTCTGGACCGCGGCGCTCCTCGACAGGGCGGGACACCACGAGGAGGCCCTCACCGCCTACATGCGCGCCGCGAGGACCGGGAACGTCGACGCCCCGGAGTGGCTGGCGTCCCTGCTGTACAGGACCGGCCGCAGGGAGGAGGCGATCGCCGCCTGCCGTCGCGCCGCGAGAACCGGCGACGGCCACGTCCTCAAGCAGGCCGTCGCCCTGCTGCGGGAGATGGGACGGACCGAGGAGGCGATCACCTGGCTGCGGATCCGCGCCGAGACGGGTGACACCGGTGCCCTGTGGGAGGCGGTCGAGCTGCTGCGGGAGTCGGAACGGGCCGAAGAGGCGATCACCTGGCTGCGACCCCGCGCGGAGAAGGGTGACCACCGCGCGATCTCGAAGACCGTCGAGCTGCTCCAGTACACGGGACGGACCGAGGAGGCGATCACCTGGCTGAGCGCCCGTGCCGAGACCGGCGACACCTACGCCTACTGGCGATCGATCGGCCTCCTCCGGCGGACGGGACAGATCGAGGAGGCGATCACCCGGCTGAGGGCCCGTGCCGAGACCGGCGACCGACTGGCGCTCGAGGAGGCGGTCGAGCTGCTGCGGGAGTCGAACCGGTCCTGGGAGGCGATCACCTGGCTGTACTCCCGCGCGGAGACCGGCGACCGCCCCGCCCTCGATCTGCTGCCGCACCTTCTGGAGAGGGCGGGGCGGACCACGGAGGCGATCGCCGCCCACCGGCGCGCCGCCGAGGCGGGAAACGCCGGTTCGCACTGGTCGATGGCCGCCCTGCTGCACCGGAAGGGCCACCTGGAGGAGGCCCTG
The DNA here is from genome assembly GCF_052983175.1 of Streptosporangium sp. G12. Classification (NCBI taxonomy): domain Bacteria; kingdom Bacillati; phylum Actinomycetota; class Actinomycetes; order Streptosporangiales; family Streptosporangiaceae; genus Streptosporangium; species Streptosporangium sp. G12. The sequence goes on from NZ_JBRIQO010000017.1 coordinate 129,758, forward strand.
GCCGCGTACCGGCGTGCCGCCGAGACCGGGCACACCGGCGAGGGCTGGCGGATGGTCGAGCTGCTCCAGGAGACGGGCCGTACGGAGGAGGCCCTCGCCGCCTACCGGCACGCCGCCGACGCCGGGAACGCCGACGCCGGCTGGCGGATGGTCGAGCTGCTCCAGCGGGCGGGCCGTACCGAGGAGGCGATCACCTGGCTGCGGGCCCGCGCCGAGACCGGCGACACCGACGCCCTGTGGAAGGCGGTCGAGCTGCTCCAGGAGACCGGACGGGCCGAGGAGGCGATCACCTGGCTGCGGGCCCGCGCCGAGACCGGCGACGTCGGCGCCCTCGGGCGGTTCACCGCCCTGCTGTACCAGCTGGGCCGTTCTGCGGAGGCGGTCACCTGGCTCCGGGCCCGTGCCGAGACCGGCGACACCGACGCCCTGGACCACGCGGTCGACCTGATGTACGAGACGGGCCGGGCGGAGGAGGCCCTCACCTGGCTGAGCGCCCGTACCGAAGCGGGCGACGTCGACGCCCTGACCTGGACCGCCGTCCTGCTGCGCGAGACCGGCCACCCGGACAGGGCGGTCCTCGCCCACCTGCGCGCCGCCGAGCTGGGCCTCCCCGGTGCCCTGCGACAGGCGATCGGCCTGCTGAGACGGCTGGGCCGCGTCGGCGAGGCCGAACGGCTCCGGCGGTACGGGATCACTCCCGGCACGACGTGATCCCCGCGTCGAACCGGGCCGCCGGGGTGCGTGCGTGGCGAGGCAGGCGGCAGACCGGTCAGGAATCGAGAAGCGCGCACCCCCACACCGCACCTAGCGTTACCTGCATGAATATCACCATTCACGCGAGTTTCCTGCCGCACGACGACCCGGACGCGTCCCTGGCCTTCTACCGCGACGTTCTTGGTTTCGAGGTGCGCAACGACGTCGGATACGACGGGATGCGCTGGATCACGGTCGGCCCCGCCGACCAGCCGGGCATCTCCGTCGTCCTGCAGCCGCCGGTCGCCGACCCCGGCGTCACGGACGACGAGCGCCGTACCATCGCCGAGATGATGGCCAAGGGCACCTACGCCGGCATCCTCCTGGCCACCGACGACCTCGACGGCACCTTCGAGCGGGTGGAGGCCGGCGGCGCGGAGGTGGTCCAGGAGCCGGTCGAGCAGCCGTACGGGATTCGCGACTGCGCCTTCCGCGACCCCGCGGGCAACATGATCCGCATCCAGGAGCTGCGCTGAGCCGAATCCCGTGGCCCTTCTGACGGCCGCCGGAGGCCGGATCACCGTCATCGCGGCGGAGGCACCCGGGGGCGGGTGTTCCGGCTACTTCATCGGCCCGCCCCCCTGCAGTCAGCGCGATTGCCACGGCAACCACCGAAAGGAGCGTTACATCAATGAGCGCCGCATCGAAAACCGACGACAACGAGCAGGACGCGCCCGCAGAGGAGGGATTCTCCGATGTGGAGCGTGCCGCCATCAAGGAGCGCGCGGCGGAGCTGAAGAGCGATGCTCGCCGCGGCCGGGGCACGGGCAGGGCGGCGGCCGATGAGCGAGCCGTGCTCGCGAAGATCGCCGAGATGGCGCCGCCGGACCGCGCGCTGGCCGAGCGTGTGCACGCCGTCGTCACGGCCGCCGCCCCGGAGTTGGCGCCGAAGCTGTGGTACGGCCAGCCCGCCTACGCCAGGGCGGGGAAGGTGGTGTGCTTCTTCCGCAGCGGGCAGGCGGACAAGGAACGCTACTCCTCGCTGGGGTTCACCGTGGAGGCGAACCTCGATGACGACGATGGCATGTGGCCGACGGCTTACGCCCTGACGACGTTGAGCGAAGCCGGCGAGGCGGCGCTCACGAAGCTCGTCAAGAAGGCCGTGAGCTGAGGTCCACGTATCGGGCGAGCACCCCTGTCGCCTCGCGCGGTACGTCTCCGACGGCACGGCGGTCCCGGGCCGGGGAAGGGACGGGACCGCCGTGACCGCTCAGAAGCGGCCGGTGACGGCCGGAGGGAAGGCGGGTGCCCACCGCTGGAGGAGGGCGGTCATCTCGGCTTCGCGCATCTGTCCTTTGAGGCCCTCGACCGTACGGTCACAGATGAGCGGTGGTTCTGGGGTGGGCCAGGTGGCGATGGCGTGGAAGAACCGGCTGCCGGTTCCGTGGAGGACGGACCAGCCGGGCCAGGTGATCTCCAGCGTCGCGGCCTCGGCACGGGCTTCGTGGTCCCAGGTGTAGTGGGGCGCGGGGGCCGCGGCCTGGCCGTCGCGGTGGCGTCCGCGAGGGAGAGAGGGCCGTCGCCGGATCATGAGATCACCTGCCCGGTGGCCTGCTCCCGCGTCTGCCCGGCGGCGGTCCCCGTGACAGCGGTCCCTGTGACAGGCGAGGCCGCTGAATAAGATCACGCGAGTGTCCACGATGTCCAGATGTTCCAGCTCGGGTCCGGCACCGTCGAACAGGACGGTGCCGACCCGAGCAAGCGGATGACGTGCGGCCTCAGATGATCGACCAGGCCGGTCCGCAGCGCCTGCCGACGCCGCCCTGACTCCCCGTCAGCCGTCGCCCTCGCCGAAGGGGTTCTGGCCGCCACGACCGTTGCCGTTGCCGCGACCGCCGGGCCTGTCGAAACCGCCGGAGTCGTCGGGGCCGTTGAGCTCGATGGAGTCCCCGTCGTCGTCCGACGGGGGCGGCGCGGGCTGGCAGCTCTGGCCGCAACCGCCGAACCGCTCCGTGTTGATCGGGGTGAACGACGTCGGCTCGACGTTCTTCAGCGCCGCCAGCATCGTGTCCTTCCAGATCGGACCCGGGATGCTGGCGCCGAAGACCGAGCCGTAGTAGCGTCCGCCGATCGTGACGCCGTTCAGCTTGTAGTCCTGCGAGCCGCGCGGGTCGCCGATGCTGACCGCGCCGGCCAGGTCCGGGGTGAACCCGGCGAACCACGCGGTGGCGGAGCTGTCGGTGGTGCCGGTCTTGCCCGCCGCGTCGCGGCCGATGCCGCCGACGGCCCGCATCGTGCCCTTGGTGAACACACCGGACAGCACGTCGGCCGCCGCGTCGGCGACCTCGGGGTCGAGCGCCTGGCGGCACTTGGGCTTGTAATCGGTGGCCTTGCCGTTCCTGTCGGTGATCCGGGTGATCGCCATCGGCGAGCAGTACTTGCCGCGCGCGCCGATCGCGGCGTACGCGTTGGCCACGGTCACCGGGTCCATCTCGTTGGTGCCGAGCGTGAACGTCGAGAACTCCAGGAGGTCGAGCCCGTCGGAGCGGTGGATGCCCAGCGATTTGGCGGTCTTGATCGTCTCGCAGAGGCCGACGCGCTGCTCCAGCGCCATGAAGAACGTGTTCACCGAATCCCAGGTGCCGGTCTGCAGGCTCTTCCAGCCGGGGTTGCCCTCGTCGTTGGTGACGGTGTGCGACGGGTCGCCGATGTTCTCGCCCTTGCAGTTCTGGAACGCCGAGTAACCCGAGGCGCGGAAACCGGCCCCGGCCGACAATCCGTCGTTCACCTTCATGCCCTGCTTCAGCGCGGTGAGCAGGGTGAACGTCTTGAAGGTCGAGCCGGCCTGCAGGCCGACGCCGCCGCCGTGCGCGGCGTCCGCGACGAGGTTGTAGGAGATCTCGTTCCTGGCCTTGCTCCGGCCGTACGGGCGGCTGGCCGCCATGGCCTTGATCGCTCCGGTACCCGGCTGGACCAGGGCCTCGGCCGCCACCGGCTTGTCGGAGGGGTGGACCCACTTCCTGATCGCCCTGTCCGCCGCCGCCTGCATGGTCGGGTTGATCGTGGTCCTGATCGTCAGGCCGCCGCGGTTGAGGAAGTCCTCGCGGGCCTTGGCCGTCTTGCCGAAGTCGGGGTTGCGCAGGATCTCGTTGCGGACGTAGATGCAGAAGTACGGGTAGTCACTGGACTCGCAGCCACCGGGAAACTTCGTCCCCTTGTAGCCGAGCTTGGTGGCCTTCGCCTGAGCTGCCTCGGCCGGGGTGATCTTGCCGAGTTCGGCCATCCGGTCCAGCACGACGTTGCGCCGGTGCAGCAACCGCTCGCGCTGCTTCCTGCCCAGGTTGGGGTCGGTGGCGTTGGGGTCCTGCACGGCGCCCGCCAGCGTCGCCGCCTGCGGCAGGGTGAGCTCGCCGGCCCCGACACCGAAGAACCGCTTGGCCGCCGCCTCCACACCGTAGGCGCTCGCGCCGAAGTAGGCGATGTTCAGGTACTTGCCCAGGATCTCGTCCTTGGTGTACTTCTCCTCCACCGCCATCGCGTGACGCAGCTCGTTGAGCTTGCGCGCGTAGCTGGCCTCCAGCGCCTTGCTCTTCTCCTCGTCGGTGTCGGCGGAGTTGAGCAGGACCTGCTTGACGTACTGCTGGGTGATGCTCGATCCGCCCTGGCTCACCCCGCCCGCGTGCAGGTTCTTGGCGAACGCGCGGATCGTGCCCTCAAGGTCGATCGCGCCGTGCTGGTAGAACCGGTAGTCCTCGATCGAGATGATCGCCGTCTTCATGACCTCGGCGATCTGGTCGAGGTTGACGACCTCGCGGTACTCCTCGTAGAACCGCGCGATCTCCTTGCCCCTGGCGTCCTGCACGATCGAGACCTCCGCGGGCGGAGGTTCGACGAGGTCCTCGGGTTTGAGATTCAGCTCGTTGGTCGCCGACACGAAGCCGAGACCCACGCCTCCCACGGCCGGCAACGCGATTCCCGCGACCAGCAGACCCGCGGCCGCTCCGATGGCGGCGAGCCGCCCGATCTTGGACGCGACCCCCGACTGTCCTTCACCCCGTTCAGCCATAAGCCATAGATTATGGGGTTTTCAAGGTGCTCCTCGCACGCGTTGCGCGATGCGCGGTCATCTTCCGGGGCGGCTCAGAGGCCCCGGCGGCCGCATCTCCCCCGCGGAGCACCGGCCCGCCACGTCGCCATCGGCTGTCGGGCCCGACCTCGTCGGAGATCCCCGCGTCGGCCGGGCTCGGACGACGGCCGAAGGATCTGCAGCTCCTTCGGCTCATCCGGCGAGGATCAGCTCAGCCGGGCGTGCGCGTACGCGGTCATGGCGTCGCTCATGTACGCGGCCAGGCCCTCGGCGATCCGCTCGTGGTTCGCCCTGAACTGTTCGTCGTCGGCCTGCATCCGGCCCAGGTGCGCGTACTCCGCCGCGGTCGGCGTCCAGAACCGGGCCATGTGCCGGTAGTGGACGTCGAGCTCGGCGAGAACCACGGGGTCGTCGGCGGGCGTGCCGGCGGCCATGAGCTCGGCCATCCGGATCATTCCCGCCGTGGCCTCCCGCCCCATGCGGTCGAGCTCCTGCGGAGTCACGGTGTCCAGGAGCTCCTGCTGCCCGGACCGTTCCCAGTGCTCCGGCCACCGCTCGCGGGCCTGCGCGCCGTACCGCGCCCCGTCGAATCCCTCGAACAGATTCTCCGGCCTGCTGATTTTGGACATCTCACCCTTCCCTTCGCTCTTCTGGAGTTCGGTGATGGTGCGAGCCACCACGCGGGCCACCGCGTCCAGCCGGTCACGCTCTCCCAGCAGCCGCCGATGGTGCTCGCGCAGTGCCGCCACCGGGTCGGTGTGCCGGTCGACGATCTTCTTGATCTCGGCGAGGCCGAGGTCGAGCTCCCGCAGTACCAGGATCTGCTGCAGTCGCAGCAGCTGGTCCTCCTCGTAGTGGCGGTAGCCGTTCCCGCCGACCCAGGCGGGTGCCAGCAGCCCGATCTCGCCGTAGTGGCGCAGGGTCCTCGACGTCACTCCCGACATCCGCGCCACCTGTGCGATCGACCACGCCATGGCCTGCCACCCGTTCCCACCGTCACCGAGCCGGATCTTCCGGCTCGTCCATGACGCTAGATGTTGACGCAGCGGCAAAGTCAAGCCGGGAGCGGCAGGTCGGACGACGTGCGAACGCCATACCCGAGCCGGTGGGCTCGTGTCCTGGCCGGGTGGCGGGGAGGGCTCACTCGCCGGGCGGGAAGTCAGCGGAGCGGCTCACCTCCGCCCACCGCGCGGCCTCGGCGGCGCGGGCGCGGGACGACTTCTCGGCCAGGTCCACCGCGTCCGATCCGAGCAGCAGACGCAGTGGCGGCTCGTCGAGGTCAACGGTGTCGAGAATGATGCGCGCCGCTCGCACCGGGTCGCCCGGTGCCATCCGGTCGAAGCCCGCGCGCCGCCGGTTCATCGCGCCGACGGTCTCCTCGTAGTCCGGTCCCACGGCCGGGATGCGCATGGACGACCCGGCCCAGTCGGTGCGGAACCCCCCGGGCTCGATGATGGTGACCTTGACGCCCAGCGGCTTCACCTCGTTGTTGAGCACCTCCGAGAAGCCCTCGACCGCGAACTTCGCGGACTGGTAGGCGGCCAGGCCGGGGGACCCGCCCACGCGCCCGCCGATGGAGGAGAACTGCAGGATGTGCCCGGAACGCTGGGCGCGCAGCACCGGCAGGGCGGCCTTCGTGACATTGACGACGCCGAAGAAGTTGGCCTCGACCTGCGCGCGGAAGTCCTCGTCCGGGGTCTCCTCGATCGGGGAGGAGTTGGCGTAGCCGGCGTTGTTCACCACCACGTCGAGCCCGCCGAACTCGTCGACGGCCAGCCGTACGGCGGCGCGTGCGGCCCCGGCGTCGGTGACGTCGAGGGCGAACGTACGCACGTGGTCGCCGTACTTCCGCACGAGGTCGTCGAGCTGTTCCGGCCGGCGGGCGGTGGCGACCACCCGGTTTCCGCGCTCGAGTGCGGCCACCGCGAGTTCACGTCCGAAACCGCGTGAACTTCCGGTGATGAGCCAGGTCCTGATCACTGTGCCTCCTTCAGGCAGGGTGTCATCTATATGTCACACCAGTGTGACACTAAAATGAGTTTGTGCCTCACACTTGTGTATGTCAAGTAGACAGATGTCACACCTCAGTACACTGGCGGGATCATGAGAGCTGATGCCGCCCGCAATCTCGCCGCGGTCCTGCATACGGGTGCCCGCCTGCTGGCCGAGGACCCGTCGACCAGCATCGGCACGATCGCCGCCGAGGCCGGAGTCGACCGGCGGACCGTCTACCGGCGCTTTCCCACCAAGGAGGCCCTGCTCGCGGCCATCTTCCAGGCGAAACTCGACTCCTCCGAGCGGGTGCTGGACCAGGCCCGGCTCGTCGAGGCCCAGGTGGCGGTGGCGCTGCACCGGTACGTGGAGGGCATAGTCCCGGTCAGCCGGGAGTGGCCGGTGGACGTGCGCCGGATGATGCGCGCGAATCCGGCCGCGAGTGCCCGCAGGGAGGAACAGAGCGCGCGGCTCGACAGGTTCGTCCAGCGGGCGGCCGACGAAGGCCTGCTACGCGCCGACGTGCCCGCCGACTGGGCCCGCGCCATGCTGGATCACCTCGTCGACACCGCCGCTCACCGGTTCCCCCTGCTCGAACCCCCTCAGGCCACCGATCTCGTCGTCGACACGCTGCTCAACGGCGTCGGACGGCGATAGCCGCGGATCTTTCGTGCTCCGGCGGAACAGCCGGGTGGTCGCGCTTCACGGGCACTTCACCGCCGGCCCCGGTCGAACCGTGAACCGCGGTGACAGCCTGGACCGGACGCCCCCTGACCCGACTTCACGCGGCGGGGTTCGATACCTCTCCCGGCCCGCTGATGATGTCCGGACCTACACGGATGCGGGCTTGAGCTCCGTCAAGCCGTAGCCGAGCTGGCTGTACAGCTCCAACTGGTCGTAGTATTCCCGGTGCGTTTTTATCTTGTCATTCTCGACGAAAGTCGAGCATGTGGAGCGGACAGTGATGCGACGACCGGTTCCTTCTATTTCGCGCCCATCCGGCAGGAGATAAGGTCCAGAATGCGTCCCGGTAACCGTCCATTCCGTGACAGCCGGGTTGTCGTGTTCATCGATCTCGAACCACGCCGCCAGATGCAGGTCCGGGAAGCCGACGAACAACTGCTCGTAGAGCCAGGCGATCTGTTCCCGGCCTTCCATCACGCCCGATGGTGCGACATAGACGGCGTCCGGAGCGTAGCAGTCGAGCACCTCTTGCAGGTCGTGAGCGTTGATCGCCTCACACAATCGGTGCTTGAGGTCCCAAAAAGTGGACATGGTCGCGCCTCACCGGCGTTGGGGCCGCCCAACGCCCCTGAATGAATCGAGATGAAAATGCCTCAGCGCCTATTCGGTGAATTAAGCCTCATAGAATTCAACTATTAACCCTTTATGATATCCACCGAGGGGTCAGCCGCCGATCAAGTCGGCACCATACCCATGTCAAGGAACACGTCCCGGCCCACACCGACGGCAACAAGGGCAAAGGCGCTTGCCGCAGGGGCGACGGCGCCTGTGAGATCGAACGCCACGATGCCGGTTTCCCACAGAGCGTGTAAGCCTCGGTGATGCCCCTGCAACGTCTGACACGACGTTCGGCGAGGCTTCCGTCGCATCGCCGTCTGATACAGCCGGACACGTGTGATGATGCGGTGCGGCTCGGCCGCGTCTGCGACGACGACGTACTCGGTGACGCCCAAGATCCCGTCCTTGCCGAGCGGAACCCCGCGCCGCTGCGGCCACTGGACGGAGGCGGTGCGACCGGAGACATCACCTCTCGTCTCGTTGATCTCAACGGATAGTGCGACAACCGCTGAAAACAACGTCGGGCTGATCTGAGCACCGGCCAGGGGTTCCGCGACCCCTTCGGAGAAATAGCAAGGCCATCCCTCCTCTTCGGGTTCACTCAAGGGGCTGCCCCTGCCGCTCTCGGCGATCGAGAACATCGGCGAGGGTGGCGACGGGCAAAGTGCCCTCCAGCGCGGCCTTACGGATCTGGTCGGCTTCGGGATCCTTGTCGAGCATCGCCTCACACCATCAACGGCACAGGATCACCTCCGCCTGATCCAGAGGTGCTGTGCCCGACTCCCGGTAGAACTCCATCCGCCGACCACCTTGACCAAGCAGGAACAGCTCGCCCTGGTTTACGGCGCTGATGGGTATGCGCTGATGGCGGCCGTGTATGCGCCGTTCTCCCCGGCGTGGCTGCGGCACCTGCCCGCCGTCGGCGCATTGCGGGTCATGCTGATGCCGAGTTAACCAGCAGGGCCCGGCGATGGCCTTGACGAGGTGGCCGGTTTTGCCGGGGCTGCAACATGGGTTTCCGGAGAATGCGTCGGCGTTTGAGCTGGGCGTTCACACGTTCTCCGGGTCCGCGGAGTGTGGCGTGTGAGCGGTTGGCTCATTTCTGCTGTTCGAATTTGTTCCTTTCCTTGCTCTTGTACGGGGTGATCACCGTCCGGGCGCCCGCACCTTGATAGGCCTTGTCGACCGGAGTGGGGATCCCGTGCGCGTCCAACGCGTGCGTGATGCCCCGGATCCGGGCGGCGGTGCTTGGCAAAGCAGTAAGGGCGGCCGGCCCGCATTCGATCGGTGCGGATGAGTAGACCAAGACCAGTAGCGCCTGCCACCCAGGATTGAGCAGCCGCCATGGCGACCCGATCGCTTTGCGCCGCCGGCGGATCAGCCCGGCCACGTAGTTCAGCGTTGAACGCGGCAAATCCACGGCGGCACGGTAGAAAAGCACTCGAAGCTCCTGGTCCCGACGGCCTGGTTGTGGTGATCAACCCGTCTACCAGGAGCTTTCTACATTCGCCAGGCGAACACCGAGTCCGCGGTCACCCCGTGATCAGCAGACCGTTACAGGAGGATGAAAATCGTTCAATGCGCAGCTGAAGAGTCGGCGGATCCTACGGAAACCACGCTGCCGCCCCGAAAGAGCAGGTCGACCGGTCAAGGCAATTCACGTCCCGCGGATCCGTGAAGCAGGCTGAAAAGCGCTCGGTACGCGACCCAAACACCCTCACGAAACGTCGAGGTTAGTTTGCCAGGACTACCTGCCGGTAACGGCTTTCTTATGCGCTTGGCCGCCCAAGGACGCCCTCAAGCGATGATCATCACTTTTCCGCCATGTCCAGAAGCGGACAACTAATGGCATGTGCCATCGGCCGGAATTATGGAGGCCTGTAAATATATATCCGCAGGTCAAGCTCCAGCGACCGTTATTACCTCCCCGTAGACGCGAAGCCGGAATACCGGCGTGCGGCCGATGCTTTACCAGCTCTAATAACTGGAGTCAAGTCATTGATTAACCACTTAATGCATGGAATACCGGATGCATCCAAACAAGCGTCCCACAGAGGAGCATTCCGGTGGAAATCCCCCCAACTGCCACAAGATCTCTGCGATCCCCCCGTCGTCTGGCAGTGGCGCTTTGCACCACCCTCGTCCTTGTCGGGATGGGCGCCGGGCAGGCCGTCGCGGCCCCCGCCCCCGCCCCCGTCAAGGACACCACCACCCGGCCCATCGAGCCGGCCGGCGCGATCCCGGGCGGTTTCGCCTCCTGGAAGGACCTGCTGTCCACCCAGGAGAAACTGGTCAAGGCCGCCGACCGCGTCACCGCCGCTGTCAAGGCGCAGGGCGGCGCCGGGTTCGCCGGCATCGTGGCCGCGCCGGAGAACCATGAGCTGCGCATTTACTGGAAGGGGGACACCCCCAAGCCCGTCCGCGACCTGTTGGGCCAGGTGCGCCAAGAGGTGCCCGTCAGCGTCCTGTCCGCCGCCTACTCGGCCCGCGAGCTGGATCGGGAGATGAAACGCCTGGCCCGCACGTCCGGCGACGTGATCACGGCGATCGCGCCGAACGTCGACGGCTCGGGCCTCACGGTATCGGGTGCCGACTACGGCCTCACCCGCTCGAAGGTCGCCGACTCGGCGGTGCCGGTCACCGTGGAGGTCGGCGTCAAGCCGACGCTGGCCACCCGCTGGGACGACTCCCCGCCCTGGTGGGGCGGCGCGGCCTGGCGTAACGCCAGCACCGGCGGCGGCTGCTCGACGGGCTTCGCCGTCACCTACGGCGGGACGAGCAGGATGCTGTCCGCGGGCCACTGCGGCAACGCCGGCCAGACGGCCACCGACCCGACCGGCCAGGTGATCGGCTCGATCTCGCCGGACAACAACGGCCTTGACGTGCTGCTGATCAACGGCACCTCCGCGGGCCGGGTCTACAACAACAACCCCGGCTCCATCTCGCCGGAGTTCAGCAACTCGGTCATCGGCACCTCCAGTTCCTACGTGGGCCTGTGGGTGTGCACCTCCGGCGCGTACTCGGGCACCAACTGCAGCATCCAGGTGCAGCAGGTCGGTGTCACGATCAATGTGGGCTACCTGATCACGGGCACGGTGCGGGCCGAGCAGTCGGCGCACACCAACGCGGTCGGCCAGGGCGACAGCGGCGGCCCGGTGGAGGTCATCAATTCGGCCAACACCACCCAGGTGTACGCGGCGGGCGTCAACACCGCGATCGACAGCAGCACCGCGGTGCCCTGCACCGGCTATGTGACCAGCGGCCGCATCTGTGCCTGGCGGATGTACTACGCGCCGTGGAGCAACGCGACCGCCGCTTTCCCCGGTATCGCCATCACCCTCGGATGATCCACGAGATCTGATTCGAGCGATCAGGGGCCGGTGCACAGGCGCCGGCCCCTGATCGTCGCCCGCACGCGGCCGACCAGGCCCCAGCCGACGTGGACGAAGTACTGATCGGCCGTCGCTTGCCGGAAATGCCGAGTTCGTCGCTCAGGAGGATCCAAAGGTGAACAACCCCCCGAGAAACCACAGGTCACCTCGATTACGTTACCTCGCCACAGCGGTCGGCGTCATGATCGCCACCGCCGGGATGGGCACCGCCCAGGCCGCCGGCGCACCGGACCCGGTCAAGCCCTGGACCACGGGATCCGTGGAGCACACCGGGCCGGTGCCGGGTGGCTACGCCTCGTGGAAGGACCTGCTGCTCGATCAGCAGAAGATGGTCAAGGCCGCAGACCGGATCACCGCCGCGCTGGCGGACGGCGGCGACGGCTACGCCGGCGTCATCGCGGCGCCGGAGAACCGCGAACTGCGCGTGTACTGGAAGGGCAAACCTGCCAAGGCGATCAACGACCTCGTGGGCCGGTTGAGGCGCGACGTGGCGATCAGCGTCCTGCCGGCGCGGTACTCGGCGCGTGAGCTGGAGGGTGAGGCGAATCGTCTCATCCGGGCGAACCGCGATCTGATCACCTCCATCGAGCCCCTTCAGGACGGCTCAGGCCTGAAGGCCACCACTGCCTCGGCCGGCGCGGCCCGCGCGGCGATCTCCGGCGCGGCGGTGCCGGTCACCCTTGAGCACGGTGTGCAACCCAAGGTGGCCAGCCGCTGGGACGACAGCCCGCCGTGGTGGGGCGGTTCGGTGTGGGGCACTCCGTCACCCGCCTGCACGACCGGTTTCGCGGTGACCTACCAGGGCGTCACCAAGATGCTGACCTCGGCGCACTGCGCGTCGGTCGGCCAGACCGCTGCGGATCCCACCGGCCAGGTCATCGGCACCGTCACGCACAGCAACTCCTCCCGTGACGTACTCCTCATCGGCACCAGCGCCGGGGGACGAGTCTTCAACAACCCCGTCAGCAGCGTCGCCACGGAGTTCAGCAGCAGCGTGGTCGGCCCCACCAGTTCGATCGTCGGCCAGTTCGTCTGCACCTCCGGCGGCTTCTCCGGCACCAACTGCACCATCAAGGTCACTGCGGTCAACGTCACGATCAACGTGGGCTGGCTGATCCAGGGCACCGTCCGCGCCGAGCAGCAGGCGTTCGCCAACGCGGCCGGCGGCGGCGACAGCGGCGGCCCGGTCGAGGTCACCAACCCGGCCAACACCAACCAGGTTTACGCCGCCGGCACCATCACCGCCACCGACTTCGGCACCCAGGTCCCCTGCACCGGCTACCGGCCCACCGGCCGCGTCTGCACCTGGCGCATCTACTACTCCCCGTGGAGCAACGCGACCACGGCGTTCCCCGGCATCGCCATCATCCCTGGATGACCGACCTGACACCTTTCTGAGTCGAGTGATCGGGACCGGGGCCAAGGCTCCGGTTCCCTTTTGTCGTTCCACCCGAACGCTTCCGTTTCATCGACTCCCGCAGGGAGGACCTCACCGATGAACACCTCCCGACGAACCTCGCGGTTACGTCATCTGGTCGTGGCAATGGGAATCGTGCTGGTCACGGCCGGGATGGGTACCGCCCGGGCGGCGAGCGCGCCGGGCCCGGTCAAGCCCTGGACCACGGGATCCGTGGAGCACACCGGGCCGGTGCCGGGTGGCCGCGATCGGCGAGGGCGACAGCGGCGGTCCGGTCGAGGTCGTGAACCCCAGCGACAACACCCGGGTGTACGCCGCCGGTGTGGCCTCCGCCTGCGACAACGGCACCTCCGTACCGTGCACCGGTTATGTGACCGCCGGCCGTACCTGCGCCTGGCGCATGTATTACTCCCCGTGGAGCAACGTGATCGCGGCCTTCCCTGGAATGACCATCGTCACCGAATGATCGGCGGGATTGGGTGTGACATGCAATGACCGAAAAGGGGTCGGCGCTCAGCGCCGACCCCTTTTTCGCGCCATGAGCCGATCGTTCCCCGGAAACGGCGGGTCACCTTTCCAAGCTCGGTTCGAACGCATCCCGTCCACTTTTCGTTCTACTGTTTGTCGGACAATACGATCGGAGGCGTCCTCATGAATGCGAGGCGTCACATCCGCACCACGGCCACCGTCCTGGGCGCGGCCCTATGCCTGGCCGCCACCATGGCGGAATGCGCGGCCCCCGGCGGCGACACGGCCGCGACCCCCGAAGGCCCCACGCCACCCGTTCCCCAACCCACCGCCGCGAGTTCCACGCCCACGGGCCAGGCCGAGGCGCCCTTCCTGGCCGACCGCGTCGGCGAGTACCTACGCCAGACCTACCCCGACCAGTACGCCGGGATAACCATCGACGGCTCCAAGCTGATCGTCTACCGCGTCCCGTCCTCCACCCTGGACAGCGCTCTGCGCAGCAGGTTCCCCTCCGCCCCCGTCGAACTCCGCGACGCTGCCCACTCCGCTCGCCGCCTGGAGGCCCTGGCCCAGCGCATCACCGACGACATCGACTACTGGACCCGCAAGGGTGTCCCCATCACCACGGTGGCCGCCCGCTTCGACGGCGCCGCCGTAGAGATAGGCACCACCGACCTCCAAAAGGCAACCGCCGAACTCCCCGAACGCTACGGCCCCGTCCCCCTGCGATTCACCGAAGCCTCCCCCACCCTCCTTCTCCCCACGACGACCCCCACCTAGCCTCGGGCTTTCACCTGGCGGCGGGGAATTTGATCGTTTAAACCAGTGAAGAAACTCTGAGCCATGGGTAGTAGTTGCTCTTGAACCGATAGTACGAATGACGATATATATCAAGTATGGCATTACGTGAGCAGAGCTACCTGATCCTGCTGGCCCTGTCCCACGGGCCGCTCCACGGCTACGGGGTGATCAAAGCAGTGCAGGAGCTGTCCGAGGAGCGGGTACGCCTTGGCGCGGGCACCCTCTACGGCGCCCTGGATCGGCTGGCGGGCGACGGACTGGTGGTCGTGGTCAAAGAAGAGGTCGTCTCCGGCCGCCACCGCCGCTACTACGACCTCACCGGCCACGGTCGTCAGGTGCTGGCCGAGGAGACCGCCCGCCTGACGCGCCTGGCCGCCACCGCTCAGCGCCGCCTGCGCCTCCAGCCCGGGATGGGGATGTGATGACCTCCGACGCCGCCACCGCCTACGAGCGCCGCTGCCGGTTGCTGATGCGCCTGGCCTACCCGTCCCGTTTCCGGGAGTTTCGCGGTCCCGAACTCCTGAGCACCTTGATGGACCTGGCCGAGCCGGGCCAGAGCAGCCCGACTTTGCATGACGGCTTGGACGTACTCCGCGGCGGGCTCATGCTGCGCCTGCGCGAGCGTCCGCCGATAGGGCACTGGCTTCTCTACCGATGGGTTGGCATCGAGGTGCCCTGGAAATATCGCTGGTGGGCCAGAGACGATATCCAAGGACGGTTCTTCTATGAGCGGTATGTAGCCTCCACCATGCTCTGGACGAGCCTGTGTTTAATGCTAGGCCAGTTGGTTGTGTCGCCCGTGACCCACCTGTTTTTCATAGGCCAACTGGGAGCATATGTAGTTGTCTACCTTTTTCTACTGCCGACCAAGGACCGACTCAAACGTAAATGGCTAGCCAGACATGAGTTTCACCCTGACGGCACCTCCCATGTTCCGATTCCCCCAGAAGTCCGCCCTGATGGCAAGGCATGTGAGCCTAAACCGCATGATATATAGAGGGCAAAATCCAAGCCAGTAAAATACTCAGCGTCTCCTTCCACCACAGCCGCATCCATATTGAGTTTTTCGCTTGCCTACACCGAGTAGCAGAAATGCCGAGCGAGCACGCGTTTTCAGATCATGAGGGCGATGCCGTTGTCGGCGAGTTCTTCGGGGGTGAATACCGCGCTGGTGTCGTCGGCGAGTTCGGCGTGGCCTCCCAGCCGAAGGTGAAGACGAGACGTTCGTACGGCACGAACTCCACGAACCGTCCGCGCATCACCGGGCGTGGACCCTCGTGCATCGCAACCTGCAAGGTGCCGCCGGGGCGGGCGTCCAGCTCGGCCGTTCCCCACCATCGCGCCAGGCGTGCCGGGTCGGTGAAGAACCGCCAGATCGTCTCGGGACGCGCACGGATGTGCAACGTCTGCTCAATCGTCCTGCTCACAACGATCCCTTCACGTCCTGGGCACCGGTGTGCGCGCGTTCTTCTTGCTCGGCTTCGTACTGGAGGCGGCTGAGCGAGGTGGACCACATTGTCTCCAGGAACGTCACCGCCTCGGCCAGCCCCTCCGGACGTAGCCGATAGAAGCGGCGGTTGCCTGCGCGGCGGACGTCGACGAGGCGGGCTGCTGTCAGCGTTCGCAGATGCTGGGATACCGCAGGGCGACTGATCTCGGGAAAGCGCTCGGCGATCTCGCCTGCCGATACCTCGCGATCCCGCACCAGGACGAGGATGGCGCGGCGGGTCGGGTCCGCCACAGCGCGAAGCGCGTCGTCCATGGGCCACCGCCTTCGTTTGCGCACTGCCGGGACAGTATGTAAGTGTTTAAGCAACATCTTACACACTATCGATGACGAGGATCCGCCATGTCCGGAGACGACAACACCCGTGCCCCGCGATCGGAGAACCAACGCCTGAATGCGCTGGTTGGTCGTTGGCGTTCGCAGGGGCGTATAGCGGCCACCGCGATCGACCCGGCGATCCGCATCGCCGGGTCGGACACCTACGAGTGGCTGGCGGGCGAGCACTTCCTCATTCACCGTGTGGACGTGCGCATGAATGAAGAACACGTCGAGGTCATCGAGATGATCGGGCCCTACGATCCAGCGAGCCGGACCTATCCCATGCGCTCCTTCGACAATCAAGGCAACTTCGTCACCATGCGGGCAAGCGTCGACGACGGGGGTGTCTGGACGTTCGCCGGCGAGACGGAGCGGGCGACGCTGGTGATCGCCGAAGACGGCGATTCCATGACGGCCGAATGGGAGCGCACTGACAACGGCTCAAACTGGCGGCACTGGATGGACATGAGCTTCACGAGGGCTCCCAGTCCCAGCGCCATCCCTCGCAGATCGGTCTGAGCGAGAACTCCCGTTACCCGGCGCTGGCCTGCTCGACCTTCGCGCCGGCCGGTAGGAATCGGTTCCGGTCTCGATGATCGCTCCGCCGAAGGTGAGCCGGTCAACGATGGCCGTAAAACTCATCGACACGAAATCGCTGTGATCAGGGGCGTTGCCGAGTCTCATCGACAAACGTTGCCGCTAGACGCGAACAGAACCACGCGGCGCGTTCCCGGCGCACAATCGAGGCAGCGAAGGCCACGCTGACCTGGGTTGTTTCCCCTCGAGGCCCGTCCGGTCCGCAGACCTTCGGGCGCATCGCTGCGAACTTTCTTCTGGCGGCGTGTCAAGAATGCTCGACCGGCGCCGACTGATCAGTGAACAACAACGAACCAGGGAGAGATCGTGTCCGCTGTCAGCCAGTCCACGAACAAGCAGACCGTCGAGCGGTACATCGACGGGTTCAACAAGTCCGACCACGAGCAGATCCTTTCGTGCCTGACCGACGACATCGAGTGGACCGTGTTCGGCCACTACCGGATCACCGGCAAGGAGGCCTACGACGCCAACGTCGAAGGTCCGGACCCGGTCGGCGTTCCCCCAAAGGTGACGATCACGCGGATGGTCGAGGAGAACGACGTCGTCATGGCGGAGATGGCCCTCGAAGCACTCCAGAAAGACGGCACCGTGATGCGCGCCGCGATGGGCGAGGTGTTCGTGATGCGTGATGGTCTGATCCGCGAGCGCCGGGCGTACGTCGTGCCTCTGACCGAGAACGACTACAAGTGACGGACAGTCACGCAGCGGTGCTCTCTTCCTCGTTCCGATTCACTCCGCCTCCGCACCCCGACTGCTGAGCAGATCACCGGGGGCGGTCGCCGGGCCCCAGCAGGCTGGTCAGCTCGGCGACCGCCTCCGGCGAGGGACGGAAGTGCGGGTGCCGTTAAGAAATGTGTCACCAGCCGCCAAACGCAACGTCTCTGCAAGTCAGGAAGGTATGCCTTCATCGAGGCATCGACCCGTCGCAGCTCCTCGATGCAAGCCGCTGACCCCCATCTTCTCTCTCGTTGGCGGCTGGTGACACATTTCTTAACGGCACCCCAAACAAGCGAGTTCACCTCATACATCACATATAAAACGATCCTGTCATGCCCGTCGACCAACATCTGCTTGCGCTGTTCACCGTGACCGCGATCATCGCCATGATCGCTCCTGGACCGGACATGTTGTTCGTTCTAAGGTGTGGGATGGTCCACGCGCCGGCTTGCTCGCCACAGCCGGGGTGGCAACGAGCGAAGCCATCCACATTGCCGTGGCGGCCGCGGGACTGACCGCCCTCTTCGCCGCGGTGCCGTTCGCCTTCACCGTGCTGCGCATCGCCGGAGCCGCTTATCTGATTCCACCCCGCGGCTCTGGTGCTGATCCCCCTCGCCTCGGACGGCGGGTGGGTCGCCGTGATGCTCATGACCCTCGCGCAGTTCGGTGCCGGGTTCGGCCTCATGCTGTGCGACATCACCGGCAACTCCATCCTGCAAGCGCTGACGCCCGAGCGTCTCCTGTCACGGGTACAGGGCGCCTACCTGACGTTCAACGCCGGGGTCCAGGCCCGTCGGTGCGCTCGCCGGCGGCGCGCTGGGAAGCTGGCTCGGCCTGCGGCCCACAAACACCGATACCTCCACGCCTACCCTCGGTCGGCCATCCCGCATCCAACGCGATCTGCCGCAAGCTCGGCTTCTTCCTCCTGGGCGAATGCGACTTCGAATACCCACCGGGAACCACCATGCGCTGCAACGACTGGCGCCTGGACCTTTGAGACGATCCGAGAGACTGCAGCAGAGGACGGTGCCTTCATCTGCGCGCTGGCCCGCGACAGCGACCTGTGGGCCGACCCGATCTGGGTCGTCGATTCCACCCCCGTCGAATGCGGCCGCTCGCGCCCTGCCACCCGGCGCTCGAACCTGGCCGGCTGGGCCGGCTACGGCTACTGCCGCTCCCATTCCCGCTACTTTTGGGGTCTTCGCCTGCACCTGGTCTGCACCCCGGCAGGCCTGCCGATCACCTGGGCCCTGGCCACCCCGAAGCTCGACGAGCGCCAGGTGCTGATGGCGATGCTCGATCACGACCCGCACCTGATCACCGAACGCCCCGGCCTGCTGATCATCGCCGACAAGGTGTACGTCTCCGCTGAACTCGACGCCTACCTGGTCGAACGAGGTGTGCGACTGCTGCGGCCCTCCTACCGCAACCTTGCTCCCCGGCCCGGTGAGCAGTTCCTCAAACCGATCCGCCAGCTGATCGAGTCGGTCAACGACACCCTCAAGGGCCGGCTCGACCTGGAACTGCACGGCGGGCGCAGCCCGAGCGGCGTCGCGGTCCGTGCCGCCCAGCGGATCCTGGCGTTGACCGCCGCGATCTGGCACAACCGCGCCACCGGCCAGCCCGTCACCCGGTCACTGATCGCCTACGACCGCTGACAGGACTTCGGACTTACTCGTCTAGGTCACGCAACTCGCTCAGCCCAGCGTGAAGGGTCGCGTCCTTATCAACCCCCTTGTTTTGGCACACGCCCTCAAGCGCCCGCCTTGCAGCAACAGCTGCTGCTTGCAGCCACCCTGTCTGAAGTTGATGTTCGGCTTCCTCCATGTGCCGACGTACACTCCTCGGAACCGCAGGGTGAAGCATCCGCTTCTCCTCCCTCGGCCAAGTCAACTCAGGGTCTCCCCAGTACGCCCCGCTCATGGACGCCTCCGCGATTGGGGGACCGCTGCTCCACAGGTCGAGCGTCGACCTCGGCGTTAGCAGGGGTGTTAGCAAAAGGCCCCCACCGGAACCCGGTGGGGGCCTCTGACCTGGAGCCGCCTTGGGGAATCGAACCCCAGACCCCTTCATTACGAGGGAAACCAGGAGGGGGCGGGACCTTGGCTTACACCCGCCCCCACCTGCGCATACGGTCCACGGCAATCCACCGTCGTCCGTGGTTGTCCGGGGTCGTTGTCACTCAGTTAGTCACCCAGAGATTCACCTGTCCAAGCCGGTCAGAGCGCACTTCCATCCGCACGACCGGCGGCTGTGAGCGCCTCTTTCAACGTGACGGCCTGTGGTGACTTGCGTCCGGCAAGCAAGACCGCGACGTCGACCAGTTCCTTGCTCGCATGGCGGTTCAACGTGACGGCGTCGACCACGACGGGAAGACTCACCTGTAGGGCCGCTGCCGCGTCTCCTGCCTCGGCGTGTGCCTTAGCCAAGCACGAGCCATACCAGGCGCGATCGCGCTTGTAGCTCTCCGGCAGGCCGGACAGTCCATCCGTCAGCAGGTCGATTGCCTTCGGCCAGTTGGCAAGGTGCAGCTCGGTCATGCCGCGCTGGAGACGGAACCACGTCTCGTCGTAGAAGTACATCCACACCGGCTCGTCGTCGGCGTGCTCGGCGGCTCGTCGGATCAGTGCCTCGGCTTCGTCCAACAGCGTGCGTGCTGGTCTGGCGTCACCTGCGAGCGCGTGGCCTCGGGCTGCCATCTGCGCGGCCATCCCTCGTACCCCCGGCGTCACCCGGCCGTCGTGCCAGCGGGCCGCGTCGGCGAGCCGGACGCACCTGCGGGCGTTGCCCGCACTCCATGCCTGGTGGGCCTTCATGCTGAGCGTGGTGGTGGCCATGTTCACGTCGCCGATCTCCAATGCCCAGTCATGAGCGCGGTCATACCAGGCGAGCGCGGCGGCCTGGTCGTCGACGTCCAGGGACATCCACGCAACGAACTGGGCATACTGAGCGGCCAGGTCAACCACCGTGTCGGCGAGCGAGCCACGGACGTGCTGAGCCAGTTCGACCACCACGCCGAGTTGCTGGCGCACGATCCCGAGCAGCGGGCGCGAACCGATGGTGTCTTCGACCTTGCGGTGTTCGGCCAAGCAGGTGTCCAACCACTTCACGGTCTGCTGATCCACACGGCTCGGCTGCTGAAGGGTGCGGGTGATCCGTTCGAACATGTCCGCGTCGGGCGCGATGGTCGGCAACGGCAAAGCGGGGATCGGAACGCTCAGAACCTCGGAGGGAGTACGGTCCTGAACCGTCTGCCGATCGCCGAACAGCTCGGCTTCATCGATGTCGAACGTCCGGCAGTACAGAACGCGATAGGGGTCTTTGGGCTGGTGCCTGCCCGCCTCCCAGTCCTTGATCATGCGAACCAAGGACTCCCGTTCAGGGAAGCGCTCACGAGTGCGGGCGTCGGCGGCCTCGGTGAGTTGCTTGGCCATGTCCCGCTGCGTCCACAGCCGTTGCCGTCGTTCGGCGCGTAGCCGTACGGCCCAGCCCGGAAGATCGCGCATCGCGTACTCCTCAGGGGAGAGTCGGGGATCCGCTCGTCTCCCCCAGTCTCCCCCAGTCGCACTGTCAGCGGGCGTGTCTGCGGCGATGTGATGGAGAGACCGTGCAAATGGCGGGACCCGCAGGCGATCTCAGCGCCGTACGGGTCCCTTGATCGCACACTGGAGGTGCGACCCATGGACAACTGTAGAGCCGTCCCACCCGCCGTTGACGAGGCGACGGTGGAGAGCCACGACAAGGCGCTGGCCGTCGTTCAGCGGCTTCTCACCGAGCGGGGAATCCGTGCTCACCGCCACCACACGATCAGCCTGGGGCTGTTCGCCAACAGCGCGGCTGCCTGGCCTGACCAGCCGCCGCTTCGGTCGTGGATGGAGCGACACCCGCCGGAACTGACCGTGAAGGGTCCGCAGGGCTGGTGCGAAGCCACAGTGACCATGGGTCCACGCTCGGGCAGCTACCTGGTCTCCCTGCGCGACGGCTCCGCCCTACAGGCGGTGAGGAGCGATCATCCCGAACAGGTGGTTGCCCTGATCGTCGCGGCTCGGGGAACGTGACCGTGTACGGCTGGGTCATCTTGGGCGATGCCGCCACCAAGAGAGTCAACGGCCAAGAGGTCATCGTCACCGCCGGTAAGTCGGGTGACATCGGGGTGGCCATCAAGGCGTGGGAGGACGCTGAACGCCACCGGATGCTGTACGAACTGGGCAACCTCGGTCGCCTGGTCGATGCCGCGATGGCCCGCCTCCAGGTCCACCACCGCACTTCGGACAGTCGCGGAAAACACGTGCTGCGAACCGACGACATCAAATGATCACCGGTCGAGTGCGGCGATAGACCTCCCGTGGTCACGTTGCCGCACTTGGCTGGCAGTGGCCGTGAGCAGGTGACCGTGTCATTCGGTGGCAACCTGACCCGGAGCGCAGTGCCGCCAGGCGCGAGCACCGGAAGCAGGGCGGCAGATTCCTTGATCACCGCTATGGAGGCGTTGCTGATGATCGCTGAGTGGAGACGGCCGGCGCAATGCCGGATGGCACCCCGTAGGGGCCGCGAAGCGGTTGGGCCGGCGGTCGGAGCGGCAGGCGGCAGCGCGTACCAGGGGCGGCGGGTGCGTTCGGTGCGGCGGGTGCTCGGTGTGGTGGGCGGCGGGCTTACGCCGTGCCGTCCCGGCTGGCGCGGGCCGGGACCGGCCGCCAGGGCCGCACGCCCGGCCCGCTGGCCGTGCCGGGACGGCGGGGCGTGTCCCACCGTGCGGCGGCGCGAAGCGCTGGCGCCTTGAACCAGTAAAGAAACTCTGAGCCACCCCACAGCCAGCGCGTTGTCCTACTTCGGCTGATGCTTGACAGTGCGGCCTCGGTTGATGGTTGACATGATCAATTCGGAGTCGTGCCGGGGTGCGACTCGCGACAGAAGAGGATGTCGCAGAACTCGTCAGCACAGCCACCGGTCGAGGACCGCGGGCCAGAAGTGGGTTCGGTGATCGCCGACATCGCCGTATGCGGCCGGGTCGAGGCGTGCGATCTGCTCCAGCAGATCGGCGAGCTCGGCGAGTGCCAGCTCTTCCATCGTTTCGTCCTCGTCCCAGTGCTGGATTGCTGTCGAGCCCGCCAGCCATGTGCCGACCAGGTGCAGCGAGCACAGCCAGTGGTTGATTGACGAGTTGACGAACCTGGCGCTGCCGCCCGATGTCTCCAGCTCCAGTACACGCCCGGTCTCCGGCACGGCAACGTATGTCCAACCCGGCTGCTGCCGGTCGAGGCTGTATCCCGCAAGCCGGTACATCGTCGGCTCCGCCCTGAACGACACCACGTCAACAATGCCGTTCAGCAGCGGCACGCCGCAGGAGACCAGCGCCGCCTTCTGCTGTTCAGGGAGCCGCCACGGGGCCATATCCACCGCGGCACATAAGACTCGTCCCACTCCGGCCCACGCCTCAAGCGCATGGGCGGAGGGAGGGCTCGGAAGATCGCTTGCCACCATGCTCGACGAGACTAACCGACGCCCATAGCGGCCGTAGCCTGCGACAACCAGGCCGGGTTCACGCGCGCTCATCGGCATGAGCGGAAGCGTCGCCGGGCGGCATGATGGCCAGTCCGCGCACGGTGGTCAAGGAGGTCAACCGGCTGCGGGCGAGCGGCCACATCGACTACAGGATCTAGGCCAGGTGGAAAGCATCACCCGAAGTCAATTCGTCAACCATCAACTGAAGATTGACACCACAGCCAGCGCGTATGTCGATCTTCGAGGCGCATCTGCTGGAGGTCGAACGATCAAAGCCAAAGAGTACGCCAACAGGCATCATTGACCGCAAGGCTCATCACCCAGCGGGGCTCAACTCCAGGAACAGCAATGCTTTCGACCCGCCTCGCGTCCGAGCGTCTTTGAGCACCTTTTCATCATGCGGCTCCATGGGTCCAACAGACTCGACGAACTCCACCCCATAAAGCGACAGTTGCACGTCTTCTCGTTGGCTCAACTCCATGGTGACCGATTTGGGAAGTTGCTGATCGATGATCGACCACCCGCGCTCTTGTAGGAGACCACTCGCCTTGCTTAGCGCCTGCCGGGAATCGGGGCTTCCGACGTCGATTATCAGGACCTCCCTGACCAGAGTCAGACCGTCCCAGGTGACCTCGGCCTTGGTCTCTGCCAGCACTCTTACGGTGCTGCGTACGTCGCGGACAACGCCAGGATCAACCCGCTCCTCTCTGGGGAACAATTCCGAGCGGCATCCGGAAAGAAGGAGGAGCACACAGAAGGTGGCTATAGCTGTCCTAACAACTTGAGCTGCCTGCTTCAACCTGTTGACTCCAATTCCCTCATGCCCACGACGGGCAAGAGCCGTTTCCCCGCCAGCGATATACCGCAGTTTCCTAGTGGAAGATCCCCGATGACTCTATCCGTTCCTGTGGAGTTGACCCGGTTTGGTGGACACCTGATCTCTGAGGAACCCTGGTTCCCAGAAGAAGGAGTTCACTGTGCCGAACAACTATCCGCCGGAGTTTCGTCGGCAGATGGTGGAGCTGGTGCGCGCGGGACGGTCACCGGAGGAGCTTGCCAAGGAGTTCGAGCCCTCTGCGCAGTCGATCCGCCTCTGGGTGCGCCAGGCCGACCTTGATGACGGCCGCCGCGCCGATGGCTTGACCAGTGCCGAGAAGGACGAGCTGGCCCGGCTGCGCCGCGAGGTCAAGCTTCTCCGGGAGGAGAAGGAGATCTTGCGTAAGGCTGCGGTTTTCTTCGCGCGGGAGACGGATCGGCCGAGATGAGGTTCCGGCTGATTCATGCGGAGAAAGACCACCATGGTGTCTCCCTGCTGGCCCGGGTGCTGGGTGTGTCGCGCCAGGGCTACTACGCCTGGGCCAAGCACGGGCCCTCACGCCGAGCTGTGGAGGATACGCAGCTCACGGTGAAGATTCGCCATCACCATGCGGTCTCTGGTGAGATCTATGGGGCGCCACGGATCCACGCTGATCTCCGCGAGATTGATGGCATCCATATCGGGCGCAAGCGGGTGGCCCGGTTGATGCGCGCTGCCGGGCTGGCCGGGGTGAGCCGCCGTAAGGGTTGCCGCACCACCAACACCGACCGGCAAGCGGTCGCGGCCAGTGACCTGGTACACCGGAAGTTCACCGCGGCCGAGCCGAACCGGATCTGGACCGCCGACATCACGTACGTGCCGACCTGGCAGGGCTTCCTCTACCTCGCAGTCGTCTTGGACGTCTTCTCCCGCAGAATCGTCGGTTGGGCGATGGCCGAGCACATGCGCACCGAGCTGGTCACCGACGCGCTGGCGATGGCGATCGTTCAGCGCCGCCCCGATGCCGGGGTAATTCATCACAGCGACAAGGGCGGTCAATATACCTCGCTCGCCTTCGGCCGGCGCTGTGAGCAGGCCGGCGTGCGTCCCTCGACCGGCCGCACCGGCACCTGCTTCGATAACGCCATCACCGAGAGCTTCTTCGCCTCCCTGGAGTGCGAGCTGATCGACCGACGCACCTTCCATACCAGGTCAGAGGCCGAGCGCGCTGTCTTCGCCTACATCGAGGGCTTCTACAACCCACGCCGCCGTCACTCCGCCAACGGACAGCTCAGCCCCGCCGAATACGAACGACGTCAAGCCCTCAAGCCCATCCACGAAGACAACTATGCTGCCGCGTAGCCGAAAGCCCTGATGTGTCTACCGAACCGGGGCAACTCCAGCCGGCAGCTTCACCCACATCCGCGACACCGCCACCGAACACGGACAGTCCGGCCCGATGGCCTGGGCCGTGGCCGTCTGCGTCGACCTCACCTGTGTTATGGCCGCGCGGGAACGGCAACGCGACAAGAAGAACGGACGGGAACGGAGCGGCTGGATCTCCTGGCCCACCCTCGTCCTCATCGGCGGGATCACCCTGATCCCTGGCCGCGAACCTCGCCCAAGCCCACCCGTCGGCCTGGGGATGGATCACCGCCGCAACCCCGGCAGGGGCGTTCCTGATCGCGGTCTCCATGTTGGAGCGCCGCGCCTCTGAACCCCGTCCCGAACCGCCCCCGGTACTCGTTCCCGCCGCGGACGCCGTACCGGAAACCCTCCCCGAGAGCATCCCCGGACCCTCGGCGCCTGCCCTACTGCCCAGCCTCGCCGTCCCCGGTCAGAACGAACCCCAGAACGAACAGAACGGCGCCGAGAACGGCCAGAACGAAGCCAGTACGACCGGTGCGCTGCTCGACTACGCCCGCCGCGTCGCCGATGAACACCACGCCCGACACGGCAGACCCATCACCCGCGACACCCTGCGTGCCCGCCTCGGAGTCTCCAGCCAACTCGCCTCCGACCTCCTGCGCTCCATGCGCGACAGCCCCGAACCCGCCTGACAGTGAAGGACACCCCCATGAACACCACCGACCACCGCACCGCGGTCATCACCGGACTCCTCGACCTGGCCGCCTTCCTGGAAGCCAACCCCGACGTCCCCGTCCCGACCCTCCCCAAGCTCCTCCACTTCGCCGCCGGAACCGACCCCGACATGTGCGCCGAGATCGACGCCATCGCCGAACTGCTCGGCACCACCATCGACCCCGGCGACATCGGTTACGGCCACTACCGGACCTATCGCACCTTCGGGCCGGTCGAGTACTCGGCCGTGGGCATCCTCGCCCGTGCCAAGGCCCGCTATGACGCCGAGAGCTCCTACTTCGGCTGCGTCGCCCCCGACCCCGTCCCCTCGTCCCGTACCGCCTGACCAGAGAAGAGACCCCCATGCGCATCCGCATCGACGGCACCTACGCCGAAATCGTCCACGCCGCCAACAAGATCCGCACAATCCTCCCGATCGGCTCCGTCTCGCCGGTTCTGCCGCTGCGCGAACGGCCCCACACCTGGCGCGTGTTCCTCGACACCGCGCCCAAGCGCACCGGAAGGAGGTGGATCACGTGACCGACGACCAGGACGCCCCGCTCGTCGACATCGCGCCCAAGCGCTGGCTGTGCTGCCACTGCGGAGGAACCGGCGTCGACAGCCACTCGGAGACCTGCGAGCACTGCGAGGGCCTCGGCTTCAGCTGAGAGTTCTCAGCGCCCCCGGCGTGACCACACATCCGCCAAGACGTCCGCCACGTCGGGGGCCATCCCACACCGAACATCCACAGCCCGGAAGGGACACCCCCATCATGCCAAGCACCTACGCGGTAGCCGGGATGATCACCCGGCTCCACGACCCTCAATACGCCCGCTGGGCCTCCCAGATCCGTCGAACCGGCGGCTGTCGACAGCCCATCCACCTCCGCGGCCACGTCCACCACCTCGACCCCGCTACCGGCAAGCGCCTGCACAGCTACAGCACCGCAGGCGAACCGGACGGCATCCTTCGCGTCCCCTGCAAGACTCGGCGCGCCTCCCGCTGTCCGGCCTGCGCCGAGACCTACCGGGCCGACACCTACCAGCTCATCCGTGCGGGCCTGGTAGGCGGCAAGGGTGTCCCGGCCTCGGTCACCGCGCACCCCTGCCTGTTCGTCACCCTCACTGCCCCCTCCTTCGGCACCGTCCACACCCGGCGGGAGAAGAACGGCACCGTCCTGCCGTGTCACGCTCGACGCGATGCGGCCACCTGCCCACACGGACGCGTCATGTCCTGCACCGCCCGGCACGGAGCCGACGAACAGCGTCTCGGTGAGCCGCTGTGCCCGGAGTGCTACGACTACGCAGGCTCGGTGCTGTTCAACGCGATGTCCCCGGAGTTGTGGCGACGCTTCACCGAAGCTCTTCGCCGACGCGTCGCCAAAAACGCCGGACTGACACAGCGGGAGCTACGGGAACAGGCCGTCATCTCCTTCGCCAAGGTCGCCGAGTACCAGCGGCGCGGGGTCGTCCACTTCCACGCGGTCATCCGCGTCGACGGTCCCGAGGGGCCGACTACCACTCCGCCCGTCTGGGCGACAGCCGACCTGATGACCGACGCCGTACAACACGCCGCCTCCGCCGTCGCGGTCACCGTTCCTGCGGTACCGGGCGAACCCGCGCGAGCCTTCCAGTGGGGCGCTCAACTCGACGTCCGCGAGATCACCATGACCGGTGACCTCACCGAGCAGGCCGTAGCTGCCTACATTGCCAAGTACGCCACCAAAGCCGCCGAATGCGTCGGCACCCTGGACCGGCGCATCAACCCCCTCGACGACCTGACCGCCCTGCCGATCCGGGACCACGCCCGGCGGCTCATCGCCGAGTGCCTGCGCCTGGGCGCCTTCGACGAACTGACCGAGTTCCGGCTCATCAAATGGGCGAACATGCTGGGCTTCCGCGGCCACTTCTCCACCAAGAGCCGCCGCTACTCCACCACCCTCGGCGACATCCGCCAGGAACGCACCGACTACATGCGCGGTGAGGCGATCAGCACCGGACGGCTTCCGCTCTTCGACGAGGACACCGTGCTCGTCGTCTCGCACTGGGAGTACGCCGGACAGGGCCACTCGGTCGGTGACGCCCTTTTGGTAAGCGCCCTTACCGGAAACCATCTGCCTGCTCTCTCCGGGGGCGGCTCATGACCCGACTCCTTCTCACCATCCCTGAAGCTGCGGCTGCCCTGGCGGTCTCCCGGAGCAAGCTCTATCAACTGATCGCCTCCGGCGCGGTCACCTCAATCCGGATCGACGGCTCCCGACGTGTCCCGGTCTCGGCTCTGCAGGACTACATCACTCACCTGACCTCGGCGGAGCGTGCGGCATGACCAACCCCCTCGTCGGCACCCCTGACAAGCCGAACAAGAAGAGCGCCCCCAAGCTCCGCGACGGCGTCATGAAGCGCGGCAACACCTGGTCATACGTGATCCGCGTCAAGGACCCGGAGACGGGCGAGAGCAAGCCGAAGTGGGTGGGTGGCTTCGCCACTGAGGAAGCTGCCAAGGCCGCTCGTGACGAGGCACACGTGAACGCTCGGCGCGGTGAGTACGTCGACCGGAACGAGATCACCGTGAGCGCGTACCTCGATGACTGGATCGAGGATCACGCCATGGAGATCAAGCCGGGGACGCTTGAGGACTACCGGATCACCATTCGCCTCTACATCAAGCCCCACATCGGAAAAACAAAGCTTCAGGCGGTCCGGCCTGCCACGATCACGAAGCTTTACCGGGATTTGCTAGCCAGAGGCGGACGTGGCGGGAAGCCGCTGGCGGTGTCCACCGTCGTTCACACTCACGCGATCCTGCGTCGGGCCTTCCGTGACGCTGTCGAGGTTCACGAGTACCTCAGCAGTTCACCCGTCGACAAGGCCAAGCGTCCCCGCGGGGACTGGCGGGAGCCAGGCTTGATTTGGACCCCGGCCCAACTCCGGACGTTCCTTGCGCTGGCCCAGTCGCATCGGCTCTATGCGTTCTTCCACCTGGCGGCCTACACGGGTGCCCGGCGGGGTGAACTGCTGAACCTGCGGTGGCCTGACATCGATTTAGAGAGGAAGCAGATCACCATCAAGGGCTCAACGGGCATAGTGGAAGGAATTCGCATCGAGGGCACTACCAAGAGCGGCCGGACTCGGGTTGTGACCATCGACGAGGGCACGGTGACCGTACTCCGGGAGCATCAGAAGGTCCAGGAAGTCGAGAAAGCTCGCGTCGGTGATTCCTGGAAGGGCTCGGACGACGGTCACGTCTTCACGACCGCCTGGGGCGGCTCTATCTACCCGACCACTGTGACGGCGCTGCCGGGCAAGCTCATCGGGATGTACAACGAGCCGGAGAACAAGGACCAGACCCCGGCTGAGCCGCTCCCCTACGTCCGCCTCCACGACCTTCGTCACATCCACGCCACCACGCTGCTTCTGGCTGGCGTTCCCGTCCACGTGGTCGCGGCCCGACTGGGGCATGCCGACCCAGCGATCACCCTGCGTGTCTACGCCCACGTGATCCGCTCAGCAGAGACCGCCGCCGCTGATGTCTTCGCCAAGGCTCTCAGATAGAAAATAACTAGGTCTCCTAGACAGCCCTGATCCTGCCTCCTGCAGGGTCAGGGCCAAGCAGTTCCTCGGATCGAGATGAACCCGCTGGCACGATGAGACGCTACATGCGGCAACGGACAGCAGATGAAATGAGACGAGTAAAAAATCTAGCCATACCGTCTACCTGGCTGCATGCCAAAGTGACGGCATTGGGAGTTTACAAATAACTATGGCTCCATCTGGCAAGAAGAGAAACCCCTTCACGCCGTCTACCCGCCTGCGCGCTCGGGTGACAGCATGTGGGGAGTTTTAAACTAACTCCCGCAGTGCAACTCGGAAGTCGGATACGGTGGACAGCGAAGCCCCGAAGCACTGTGAACAGCTTGGAGCCCCGAGCGGCCGGCTGGCCACGTCGGGGCTCCGCGGGTGGGCCCAGCTAGGTTGCCGCTATCTGGGCCCACCCCTGTTGAGGAACCAGTCCGCAACTGCGATGGCCGCTCGCAGAGCGAGCCACCACCAATCCGTGCGCACCAACTTCCTCTCCATCCGTTTCGCATGCTTCGCCACGGGCGTCCCCTCCTTCGTATGAACCGGCTTGTTCCCTGGTCGGGGAATCGACTCCGGTCCCCCAGTCGATCCCGCGGGATAACGGCTGGAGGTGAAGAGGCTGGCATAGCGTTCTCGGACCGAGACGAAACTACCAGCGTTCCACTGGTTGGCGCAGACATGCTAGGAAAAATGCTTACGACACTTCCTGTTGTATTTAACAACATGGTTGTTGTGACTCAGTTGTATTCGTTGGAACGCTGCGATGTGCCGCCCGCTCAGTGCCGAAACCGCAAGTCAAGCAAGCCGGTCCATCGAGTTGCGATATCGCAGCGACAGCGGAGGCTGGTTCCAACCGGGCAATCCAAAGCGTTGTCTCAGGATCCCGCCACCACGGCAAGCAGATTCGGCTCAGAGGAGGAGCAGAGGGCGCGGCAAGAATCCCACCTCTGGCGACAGGGAAAAACTGGCTACTGTCACACTTCTTGGTCAACGTCGATCACGTGACGTTCGGTCAGCTAACGTGCCGCATCGTTCGAGCTGATCGGATCCGCAACCTCGGACAGCGCCACCGAATCCACAGCACTGTTAGCAAGGGTGTTAGCAAAAGGCCCCCACCGGAACCCGGTGAGGGCCTCTGACCTGGAGCCGCCTTGGGGAATCGAACCCCAGACCCCTTCATTACGAGTGAAGTGCTCTGGCCGACTGAGCTAAGGCGGCGTGCCGTGTTTCACCACGGCCTACGGCAGTCTACAGGCTCCCGGGGCCTTCCCGCGCCCTGGAATCAGCTGATCTTGGGGCACCGGGTTCCGTCCTTGGGAACGGTCAGATCGATCAGGTAGTCGTCCACCAGGCGGTCCACACATTCCGAACCCGTCAGATAGGCGGTGTGCCCGTCACCGTCGAAACCGACGAGGACGCCGGAGGAGAGCTGGGAGGCGAGAGCCTCGGACCACTGGTAGGGCGTGGCCGGATCGCGTTCGGTGCCGACGACCATGATGGGCGGGGCTCCGGGAGCGTCGATCTTGGCCCGCGGGCCTCCCTTGGCCGGCCAGTACGCGCAGGGCAGCGAGCTCCACATGACGTACGCGCCGAAGAGCGGGGCGTCCTTGGCCGACTCCCTGGCCGCCGTGGCGTAGGCGGCGGAGTCGCGGGGGAAGGGGGCGTCGACGCAGTTGACGGCCAGGTTGGACTCGGTCTGGTTGGTGTACTCGCCGTTCGCCTCGCGGTCGATCAGCAGGTCGGCCAGGCGGAGCAGGGTGGTGCCGTCGCCCTTCAACGCCTGGCCGAGTGCCTGGCGGAGAACCGGCCAGGCCTGCCGGTCGTAGAGCGGGGTGATCAGGCCGAGGGTGGTCCAGGCCTCGGTCACCGTACGGCCGTCGCCCGTCGCGTTGGTCAGGGGAGCCCTGTCCGCGCGGCGGAGCAGAGCGGCGATCTCCGCGCGGGCGGAGCCGACGGATCCGCGGAAGGGGCAGTCGGTGGTCGTCAGGCAGTCCCCGAGGAACGCGTCGAGGGCGACCTCGAAACCGCGTGCCTGCGCGGTGTTCAGCTCCAGCGGGCCGAGCGAGGTGTCCACGGCGCCGTCCAGGACGAGGGCGCGTACGCGGGCGGGGAAGAGGTCCGCGTAGGCGGCGCCCAGCTGGGTGCCGTACGACTTGCCGAGGTAGGTGAGGCGGGAGTCCCCGACCGCGGCGCGCAGCAGGTCCATGTCCCGGGCGGCGTCGGTCGTGCCGACGTGCGGCAGGAGCCTGCCCGAGCGGGCCTGGCAGCCGGAGGCGAACCGCCGCGAACCCTCCTCCAGCATGGTGACCTCCCCCGGCGAGTCGGGCGAGCTGTCGAGGCCGACGTAGGTGTCCAGCTCGCTCGTCGACAGGCACCGGACGGGCGCGGATCCGCCGACCCCGCGCGGGTCGAAGCCCACGACGTCGAAGCGGTCCCGTACGGCCTTGCTCACCGCCGTGCGGGCACCTCGCGCGTACTTCACCCCGGAGGCGCCGGGTCCGCCGGGGTTGAGAAGGATCGAGCCGATCCGGTCACCCGAGGCGGGCAACCGGATCACGCTGAGCTCGATCTTCTCGCCGTCCGGCTTGGCGTGATCGAGGGGAACCGGGAGCTTCGCGCACTCGAAACCGTCCCCGCACTCCTCCCAGCCGAGCGACGTTTTCCATGCCTCGCCGCCGCCCGTACCGGTGCCGGAACCGGCGTTGGCGTCGGTTCCGGTGCACGCGCTCGCCAGCAGGGTCACCACCGCCGCCAGTACGGCGACCACCTGGGATCTCACGCCTTGTCCGCTCCGTAGTCCGTGGGCCGGGATCGCACGCGGGTCCGGCGAGGGGAGCCGACGCGCGCGGAGAGGCTGACCGCTCGCATCCTACGCCCGCCCCGGGCCCCGCGACCGCGCATCGCCCAAGCGGACACGCGGGCCGCGAGCGGCCACGTGGCACGGATCCCGGGAGGCCGTGCCACACCGTTCACCAGAGCAAAGACCCACAGGCGTCCAAGGGGTCATGGCCCGGGCGGGCCTCGGAAAACCACGGTCACCCCTCCGGTCCGCCGTCGGCGACCTTCACCGCGTCCCCGTACGCCGCGTCGTGCTGCTTGCGCGGGGAGCACACCGACGCCGACGGGCACGCGCAGCGGCGTCCGCCGTCCTCCAGGCGGACCACGACGGAGTCGGAGGGTACGTTGCGGCCCACGACGGTTCCCGCCCCCTCGGGGGTGTCGACCTTCAGCCCGACGCGGGGCATCCTGCTGTGCGCGTCGAGATAGAGCGGGTGCTCGTACTTCAGGCAGCACATCAGCCGCCCGCACGCCCCCGCGATGCGCAGCGGGTTGACCGGCAGGTCCTGGTCCTTGGCCATCCGGACGGAGACCGGCTCGAAGTCCTTGAGGAAGGTGGCGCAGCACAGGTCACGGCCGCAGGGGCCGATGCCGCCCTGCAGGCGTGCCTCGTCGCGGGGGCCGATCTGACGCAGCTCCACCCGGGCGCGCAGATTGCGGGCCAGGTCGCGGACGAGGGCGCGGAAGTCGACCCGCTGGGGGGCCGAGAAATAGACCGTGTAGACGTTCTCGGCGTCCGTGTAGTCGACGCCGACGACCTTCATGGGCAACGTGTGCCGCTTGATCAGGCGTTTGGAGACGCTGCGGGCCTCGGCGCGCCGCCGCTTGTTGCCCTCGTCGCGGGTCAGGTGCTCCTCGTTCGCGATGCCCGCGCACACCGGCAGCCCGCCGACCTCCTCGCTCGTCCACTGGGGCGCCCAGACGCACTCGGCGACCTCGGGCCCGGCGTCGGTGGGAACCAGCACCTTGTCTCCGACCTTGGGACTGTGCTCACCGGGATCGAGGTAGTACAGCCTGCCGTAGCGGGTGAAACTCACCGCCATGATCATGCCCATATGGCTCCAAACCTGGGGGTACGGCTCGTGCTCACCCTACGCGTCATACCCAGGGACGCGGAGGGCCGCCCGAAGTCCCCGCCGGCGGCGGCGACGGGCCCCGTACGCCTTCCGCCTGGCCTGCACGTTCTCTCTCGTCCCCTGGAAACTCGTCCCCTGGAAACCCATCCCCCGGAAAAGGGACTCCGTCGGCGCCGCGACACCCGCTCGCGCGACGTCGCGGCGCCGACGCGGTCCCTGGCCAGGGGCTCCCCGTGGGAGAGCATTTCGATCACTGGGTCGGGGGTTCCTCCCGAAGATGACAGGGTCACGTCACGGAGACGCCCCGCCGGGCCATCCGCCGTTCCGGTCAGCGGCCGAGTTCGGCGAAGGACTTCTCCCAGCGGTCGACGATCACGGAGATGTCGTAGTTCCTGGCCGTCTGGAGGGCGTTCTCGGCCATCCGGCGGCGCCCCTCCTCGTCGTCGATCATCTGGATCAGCCCGCCGGCCAGGGCGTCCACGTCGTCGGCGGGGACCAGCAGCCCGTTCACCCCGGAGGTGATGATCTCGCGGGGGCCCCGGGGGCAGTCGAAGCTGATCACCGGCACCCCGGAGGCGAACGCCTCGATGATGGTCATGCCGAAGCCCTCGAAACGGGAGCTGACCGCGTGGATCGAGGCCTTGGCGAGCTCGCCCTCGATGTCTCCGGTGGGACCCATGAACGTGACGTTGTTGTGCAGGCGCAGCTTGACGGACTGCCTGACCAGCTTGTCGCCGACCCGGCCCTCACCGTAGATCCGCAGTTTCCAGTCCGGGCGTTCCCTGGCCACCCGGACGAACGCCTTCAGCAGCCGGTCGTACCCCTTGACCGGTACCAGCCTGCCCGCGGCCAGCACGATCCGGTTCTCCTGTCTGGAGCGCGGACGCGGCCCGCCGGGCAGCCCGTTGCCGATGGTGAACACCCGGGTGGACGACCCGTTGAGCATCTTCCGGTAGTCGTGCTCGTCGGCCTCGGTGAGGGTCACGACGGCGTCGAGCTTCGGGTACCACGTCCGGATTTCCTCGAAGATCCCGGGCTGGTGGGCCTCGAAGTGCAGGTGCTCCTGGGCGATCGTGATGACCCGCTTGCGGGCGTACCTCGCGGCCATGATGTTGAGCCCCGCGCGGGTGGTGACCAGCACGTCACTGCGGAGCCTGCGCAGCTCGCGGACGATGACCTCGTCACTCCAGGCGCTGAAGGAGGCGTACGCGCGCTCCTCGGGGTGGATCAGCGCGCTCTCCCGCGCGCCCAGCCGCTCGGCTTTCCTCGTGTACGGCCAGCGGACCCTGGCCCCCTCCCTCAGGTCCACCAGCGAGCGCAGGCGAACCTGCGAGCCCAGCGGCAGGAAGGGCCTGTCGACGTGCTGGAAGACGCTGACGATCTCGACCTCGTGCCGCTCCGACAGGGCGGTGGCGAGGTCGAAGGTGGCGCGGATGGTCCCGCCCATGCCGTAGGCGTTGAGGATGAGAAAGGAGATCTTCACGAGCTCGCCTCCTCGATGCTGAGCGCGACGGCGAGGCTGTCGGTCTCGGTGTAGTACGGCCGGACCCTCACCTGCCCGACACGCTGGGCAGGAAAACGAACTTTGGTCTTCTTATCCGTTATGTCATCAAGTCGGGTCGCCAGCGGCAGCCGCATTCCGGAGATCTCCGCGTAGAGGTCCCAGAAGACCCGGCGCCGCACCTGCGTCTCGGCCATCGGCGCGATCTCCACCCCTCCCTCGAACCACCGCCCCTGGAAGCTCGCGGGCCCGCTCACGGGCTCCGGCCCCCGGCGGGCCACCGCCACGAGCCTGGCCGCCCCCCGGATCGGATCGCCGTACGCGATGGCGCCCTCCACCTGGATCACGCCGTCCTCCGCGGTCACGCGGATCACCTCGACGTACGGCTCGACCTCGCGGACCCGCAGGCCCAGCGTGCCGAGGGAGGTACGGAACGCCCTGATCTCCCGGTTGCGGCGGGTCTCGGCGTAGGACCACAGCCCGTCGAGCGAGAACCCCGGATCGTCGGTGACGATGGGCTCGCCGCCGCGTGACGCCATCCAGACGCCCGCGGACAGTGCCGTCAGATCCGCGGCCCCGCACTCCTCACCGGTCTCCACGTGCCGCAGGACGATCTCCGCGCTGTTCCCGCCATTCCCGCCATTCCCGGCGTTCCCCTCGACCGGCTCGGGCCATTCGATCCTCAGCGTGTCGTCGTTGCCCACACGGCTCGTGACGGCCCGCCCACTCACGGACGGAATCACTCCGTGGCGTGCCCCAATGCTCACCAAGAGTCCCCCGGTCTTCTCTGCTCATCCCCGTAGAGCAGGACACTGTCCACTGATTCATAACGAAATAGCTTATTTTTGCCTGTTAATCCTAACGACCCACACTCGTACTTTGAGGTGACTTAGCGGTGAATGGTTCCATCTAATCGTAAACAGGCGGGTAGTGACCGCTTGGCGGTGGTCAGTACCCCCTTCTCACCAGCCGATATTCGCCGAGGCGATCCAGAAGAAACTCCGATGCGTCCGATACCGGCCAGAGCCGATCTCCCCGAGCTCCGCCTCCCGGCGAACCAGGAGATGCCCGTCCGAACCGTGGCATCCAGAAGTGCCCGCGAGACGGGGTGGCGGCAAAAGACAGGGTGTCGGTGAGACTCGTGTCACCGGGAACACGAGTCTCACCGACACCCCGATGTGGCCGGTCAGCTTCGCGGTTCGTCGCTCGATTGCGGGTCGCGGCGTTCCAGCGCGGCCTCGAAGGAGCGGAGTGCGGTGACGACGGTCGCGCGTTCGGCGGGTGACAGACCGCTCATGACGTGTTCCCAGGCGGTGGCGCTGCCGGACAGCCAGGCGCGGATCGGTTCGGCGTAGGCCGGGGTGATGGCGATGATGCGGCGGCGACGGTCGGCGGGGTCGGCGGTCCGCTCCAGGACACCTGGCCGCACCAGTTCGCTGACCATGAGGCTGACGGTCGTCGGCGCCACCTCCAGCCGATCGGCGAGCTCGTTCACGCCGGCGGGGCCGTCATATTCCAGGTGGGCCAGCAGGGCCAGGTGCCGGGGCGCCAGGTCGAGGTCCCGCAGCTCGGGCGGAATCGGCAGACGTTTGGCGCGGCCGACGAGCCGGGGCATGAGCAACAGCAGGGTGCGGACGGCCTCGTTGACGGCGATACCACCCGGTTCAGTGGACATCAGCAACCTCTCACCGATACCTTTAAGCTTAAAGCCTTTAGGGTCAAAGAAAACGAGGTCCACCGTGCCGCATCTGACCGCCCATCTTCCAGACGCCAGGCTAGCGGGCAACGAACCCGAGCTCGTGACCGCCCTGACCGAAGCGATCGTCAGCGTCTACGGCGAGTGGGCGCGAACGCTGGTGAGCATCCGGCTGTCCGGCGTTCCCGCGGGCCGCTTCGCCCAGGGGGGCGTGCCCGTGGACACCAGCGTCTCGGTCACGTTGGGCGTCCGGTCAGGCGCGTTCGAACGCCCCGACGCCGCCGAGATCACCGCCCGCCTCGGCGCCGCCCTCACCGACGCGATCACATCGGTCCTGGGCGAGGAACTCCGCCCGGGCACCATGGTCGAACTCCTCGCCTCCCCTCCTGAGCGGACCTTCGTCGGCGGCAACCTCGCCTCGTGACCGCTCCACGCCGGAACCGGGTCGACGTCGAGGCCGGCACGGCCCGGAACCGGGCCGGCTCACAGCCGGGGCCGGTGCAACGAGATGGTCATCGACTCGACCGCCATCTGCGGGCTGACGTTGGACGCCAGCCGCCTCCGGCAGCGCATGATCGCGTCGATCCTGCGCAGGGTGTCCTCCGGTGTGGAGGCGCGGGCCAGCTCCTCCAGGTCGGCGCGGCGGTCCTCGCTGGCCAGCTCCACGTGCGCGCCGAACTGCACCGCCAGCACGTCCCGGTAGAACGCCACCAGGTCGAGCAGGGACGCGTCGATGACGTCGCGCTTGGTGCGGGTCGCCCGGGACTTCTGCCGGTCCTCGAGATCCTTGAGCGCGCCGGCACCGCCGCGGATCAGGCCCCTGTTGAGCCCCTTGCCGGTGGAGCCCTCGCCGTAGACCTGGCGCAACTCGGTGATCTCCGACTCGTTCAGCACCGCGGTGACCGCGGCGGCCTCGTCCTCGGCGGTCTTCACCAGCCGCTCGGCGGCCATCACGCACTCCCCGATGCCGGTCAGCGACCGGGGGATGGACAGCACCGCCTCGCGTCGCGCACGCGCCTCCGCGTCCAGCGCCAGCCTGCGGGCGCGGTCGATGTGCCCCTGGGCGGCCCTGGCGGCGAACTCCGCCGTCACCGGCGGCACGTTCTCGCGCGTGGCCAGCACGTGGGCGACCGCCGCGGTGGGCGGGGTGACGAGCGTGACGAGCCGGCAGCGGGACCTGATGGTGATCATCATGTCGTCCGGAGAGGGCGCGCAGAGCAGCCACACCGTCTTCGGCGGCGGCTCCTCGATGGCCTTGAGCAGCGCGTTGGACGCCCCCTCGGTCGCCCGGTCGGCGTCCTCGAACAGCACGACCCGCCAGCGGCCCAGCGTCGGCGCCCCGGCCGCGCGCAGGATGAGCCGCCGGGTGTCCTTGATGCCGTACGAGAGCCCCTGCGGGCGGACGATCTCCAGGTCGGGATGGGAGCCGACCGCCACCTGGTGGCACATGTCGCAGTGACCGCACCCCTGGTCGGGGCAGAACAGCGCGGCGGTGAACGCCCGCGCGGCCTCCTCGCGCCCGGACCCGGGCGGCCCGGTGAACAGCCACGCGTGGGTCATTCCGGCGCCGCGCCCCCCGGCCAGCAGGTCGGCCCCGGCCGCCGCCGCCCGGCGGAGCGTCGCGGCGGCCCGCTCCTGCCCCACAAGATCATCAAAGACTCCCACGTCCCCCAACCTACCGCCGGGGACACGGGCTCAGTCGCGGATCGCGCTCCCGGCACGGCCCGAGCTCACCCGTACCGGCCACCGCCACACGGGCTCAGTCGCGGATGGCGGGCATGGTCCCGGTGACGTCCTCCGACTCCCGCGGCACCGGGTCGGGCAGGATCTCGCGGACCCGGTCCTGGATGATCGAGGAGATCTGGTTCTGGGGCAGGGTCCCGTCGACGACCAGGTAGCGGTCGGGCTCGGCGGCGGCCAGCGCCCGGAACTCGCGGCGGACGCGCTCGTGGAACTCCAGGGGCTCCGACTCGATGCGGTCGGCGGCCCCGCCCAGCCGGGCCAGCCCCACCGACGGCGGGGTGTCGATGAGCACCGTGAGGTCCGGAACGAGCCCGCCGGTGGCCCAGCTGTTGACCATCGTGACGTCCTCGGCCTCCAGTGCCCGGCCCGCGCCCTGGTAGGCGAGCGACGAGTCGACGTAGCGGTCGGAGATCACCATCGAACCCCGGTACAGGGCCGGGCGGATGACCTTCTCCACGTGCTCGGCCCGGTCGGCCGCGTACAGCAGCGCCTCGGACCTCGCGGACAGCCCCTGGTGCACCGCGTCGAGCAGGATCGCGCGCAGCCGCATCCCCACCTTGGTC
Source organism: Streptosporangium sp. G12 (assembly GCF_052983175.1). NCBI lineage: Bacteria > Bacillati > Actinomycetota > Actinomycetes > Streptosporangiales > Streptosporangiaceae > Streptosporangium > Streptosporangium sp. G12. The sequence continues at coordinate 168,424 of NZ_JBRIQO010000017.1, forward strand.
GAGCCGGGCTCGCGGGTCTGCACGACATCGAAGCCCTGGTCACGCAGCCAGATCGCCAGCAGCCTGGACTGGGTGGTCTTCCCCGACCCCTCGCCGCCCTCGAACGCGACGAACATCCCGCGCCCCTGCTCGGCGCTCTCGGGGGCGAACCGCTCGCCGCGCACCGCGGCGATCAGGTCGGCGATGATCGAGACGCCCCTGCGGTCGTCCATCTGCCGCAACGCGACGATCCCGACGATAACCGCGAGCAGCCCGCCGACCAGCAGCACCAGGTTGGAGCCGTCGAACCGGTAGACCGGCTCCTGGCCGACCCTGATCTGGCGCTCGCCGAACAGGCCCGCCAGGGTCGGCGCGACCGCGACCACCAGCAGCAGGGTCACCCGGGCGAGCGACTGCAGGAAGGAGAACGTACGGCCCCGCAGGCTGTCGTCCACCTCCAGCCCGATCATGGTGTAGCCGATGATCCAGGCGATCCCGGCGCAGGCGCCGAGCAGCACGGTCAGCAGAACGACGATCACCAGGTTGTGGACGAGCGCGATCGCGACGAGGACCAGCCCGGCCACCACGATCGACAGGCCGAACAGCCTCCGCCGCGACAGCTCCCTCAGCAGCTTGGGCCCGAAGAACATGCCGGACGCCATACCGACGAAGACCGCGCCGAAGACCACGCCGTACGCCGCGTCACCGCCGCCCAGCGCGTCCACGTAGATCTTGGCCACCCCGACCACCGCGCCGCCGGCGGCGAACGCGCCCAGCATGCCGATGATCAGACCGCGGATCAGCCGGTTGCCGCCGACGAACCGCCAGCCCTCGAAGATCTGCCGCAGCACCGACGGCGTGGAGGTGGCCCGCGCGCCGCTCCTCGGGATGTCCTTGAGCGAGAAGATGATGACGGCCGAGACCAGGTACGCGAGCGCGTTGATGAACAGCGCCAGGTAGGTCTCGCGCTGGGCGAGGAAGGGCACCAGCCTGCCCAGGAAGTCGTCGGCGACCGACAGCAGCGCGAACAGCAGCGCCGCGATGGGCGCGGTGCCGTACGTGACCAGGAGGTTGAGCTGGTTGGCCTCCTCCAGCCGCTCCTTGGGCACCAGGTTGGGCACCGTGGCGTCCTTGGCCGGGACCCAGAAGAGGTTGACGCACTCGACCAGGAACGTGGCGATGATCACCCACTGGTAGCTGCCGATCAGCGGGATCGACAGCACCAGCGCGAAGCGCAGGAGGTCGCAGAAGAACATCGTCAGCCGCCGGTCGAACCGGTCGGCGAACGCGCCCGCGAGCGGGCCCAGCAGGATGGCCGGGAGCATCTTCGCCACGAAGACACCGCCGATGGCCAGGCTCTGGACCTTGTAGCCCGACGCCGCGGTGAGGTTGCCCGCGAGGGCGGTCAGCGCCAGGAGGTTGAGCCAGTCTCCCAGGCTGCACACCGACATCGCCGTCCACAGCTTGCGGAACGGGGCATTGGCCAGCACGTGGGAGGGCTTGCGTCGCGCGGTGCTCCGGCCAGGGGTGGTCATAGTGTCAGCGTATCCAGATGCTCGCTGGGCTGGGGAAAACACCAGCCAGGCGGAAATGCCCGGCTGCCCGTCGCATGAGGGTAATACGTCCACCCCGTACCTCGCAGGTCACCCCGGCGAAAAGAAGCGCCCGGGGCCGCTGTTTCCAGAGGTGCTCGTGGCGAGGGCACCGGCGCTCACGGCGGGATTGTCCAAGGCGCTCACCGCGAGGACACCGGAGGTGCTCGTGGCGGGATTGTCAGAGGCGCTCGTGGTGGACTTCCAGCAGGGTGATCTCGGGAGGAGCGCCCACCCGGACCGGCGGCCCCCAGAAGCCCGCGCCCCGCGTCACGTACACCTGGGTGCCGTCCACCTCGCCGAGACCGGAGACGACCGGCTGCTGCATCGGGACGACCAGGTTGAAGGGAACCATCTGGCCACCGTGCGTGTGGCCGGACAGCTGGAGGTCCACGCCGTACGTGGCCGCCTGGACGGCCTGGACCGGCTGGTGGGCGAGCAGGACGGTGGACCGGGAGCGGTCGCGGTCGCCGCCCAGCGCCCGCTCGAAGTCGGGGCCGTCCCCCGAGGCGACGCCGCCGAGGTCGTTGACCCCCGCGAGGTCGAGCACGGCCCCCCCGTGGGCGATCTCGACGCGCTCGTTGCCGAGCGGGCGGACGCCGAGCCCGCGCAGCTCCTCCATCCACTCCTGCGGGCCGTTGGCGGTGTAGTACTCGTGGTTGCCGGTGACGAAGTAGGCGCCGTAGCGGGATTCGAGGTCCTCCAGCGGCCTGGCCAGCGGGCCGAGCTCGGCCACCGTGCCGTCGACCAGGTCACCGACGACGGCGACCACGTCGGCCTTCAAGGAGTTGATCATGCGAACGATGCGCCGGGTGTGTTCCGTACCGGTGAGCGGGCCCAGGTGGATGTCGCTGACCACCGCGAACCGCAGGCCGCTCAGGCGCGGATCCAGCCTGGGCAGCACGACCCTGACCGGTTCGATCACCGGGTCGCCGAGAGCCGTCCCGACCCCGAGACCGACCGTGCCCAGCGCCCCCGCCCCGGCGGCGACCGCGGCCGTACGGGCGATGAACAGCCTCCTGCTCATCCCGGCCGGATCGTTCGCCCCGCCGGTGGCCCCTCCGCCGCGCCGCGCGTCCCCGGCACCCGGAACGACGATCACGCCGCCGATCGCGGAACCCGTCTCGGGCTCATCCCGGCCGGCGGCATCGGACCGAACGGCGGACACCGGCTGAGCGGCGGGCACCGGCTGAGCGGCGATGAGCGCGGCCCGCTCCGCCCTGCGGGCGGCCACTCCCGGCGGAACCCGGCGGCGCTCCGCCCGCAGCTCCACCACGCGCAGGACCGTCAGGGCAGCGGCCCGGGGGATCTCCAGGAGCACCAGGAACACGAAGAGGTAGAACATCACCGCGATCCAGAAGAACCCCGGCCACGCCAGGAAGTGACCCCACTCGCTACGGGAGGCGACCAACGTCACCGGGGCGAGCACCGCCAGGGCGACGAGGGTCCACGTCAGCACCCGGCGGGTCCGTCCGGGCCGCGTGGTCGAGCGGATCAGGCGATGCCACAGGTAGCAGTGGACCAGCGTGATCGCGAAGACGACCAGCGACACGAAGCCCACGATCGTCACTCGCCTCTCCCGTCCGCCCACCGGCCGTTCCCGGCGCGTTCCGAAGAACGCCCGGGACGGCGAATGCGTTCCCAGAACCCCGGAAGTTCCGAGAACCCGAGGGACAGGGCGTCAGACCTTCACCCTGCGCGTTACCGCGACCCCGGAACCCGTGCGTCGCCAGAGTCCCGAAAACGGGGCGTCAGGCCTTCGCCTTGGCCCGGGTGGTGCGGGGACGCTTGGGCGCCGGGCCACGGGCACGGCGGTCGGCGAGGAGCTCGGCGGCGCGCTCGGTGGTGATCTGCTCGACCTCGTCACCCTTGCGCAGGGAGGCGTTGGTCTCCCCGTCGGTGACGTAGGGCCCGAACCGCCCCTCCTTCACCACGATCGGCTTCTTGGAGACGGGATCCTCCCCCAGCTCGCGCAGCGGCGGCGCCGCGGCGGCCTGCCTCCCCCTGGCCTTGGGCTGGGCGAACAACTCCTTGGCCCGGTCGAGGGTGACCGTGAACAGCTCCTCCTCCGACGCCAGGGAACGCGAGTCGGTGCCCTTCTTGACGTACGGCCCGAATCTGCCGTTCTGGGCGGTGACCTCCTGGTCGTCGATCACCCCGAGCACCCGGGGCAGTGACAGGAGCTTCAGGGCGTCTTCCAGGGTGACGGTGTCCAGGGACATCGTCTTGAGCAGCGACCCGGTGCGCGGCTTGGGAACGTCGGCCTTCTTGGTCCTCTTCTTGGCGCCCTCGGCCGGCGGCGCCTCCTCGGGCAGGATCTCGGTGACGTACGGGCCGTAACGACCGTCCTTGGCCACGATCACGTGCCCGGTCACCGGGTCCTTGCCCAGCTCCCGGTCACCCGTCGGGCGGGAGAACAGCTCCTCGGCCATCTCGGCGGTGAGCTCGTCGGGAGCAAGGTCCTCCGGCACGTTCACCCGGGCGCCGTCGCGGTCCAGGTACGGGCCGTAGCGGCCCACCCGGATCATGATGTCGGTGCCCCTGATCGAGAACGAGCTGATCTCCTTGGCATCGATCTCGTCGAGATCGGTGACCATCTCCTTCAGGCCCTCGTCGCCGTCCACGCCGAAGTAGAACCGGCGCAGCTCCGGCACCCGCTCCGCCCTGTCGTTGGCGATGTCGTCGAGGACCTTCTCCATGTCGGCGGTGAAGTCGTAGTCGACGAGGTGGCCGAAGTGCTGCTCCAGCAGGTTGACCACCGCGAACGCCAGGAAGGACGGCACCAGGGCCGTGCCCTTCTTGAAGACGTACCCGCGGTCGAGAATCGTTCCGATGATCGACGCGTACGTCGACGGGCGGCCGATCTCCCGGTCCTCCAGCTCCTTGATCAGCGACGCCTCGGTGTATCGCGCGGGCGGCTTGGTGGCGTGCGCCAGCACGTTGAGGGCGGACGCGGTGAGCGGGTCGTTCTCGGTCAGGTTCGGCAGGCGCTTCTCGGAGTCGTCCCGGTCGGTGGACGGGTCGTCCGCGCCCTCGACATAGGCCTTCAGGAAGCCGTGGAAGGTGATGGTCCGCCCGGAGGCGGTGAACTCGACCCGCTCGCCGGAACCGGACGTGCCGTCCACCTTGACGGTGACCGACTCGCCGACCGCGTCCTTCATCTGGGAGGCCACGGTCCGCTGCCAGATCAGCTCGTACAGGCGGAACATGTCGCCGCTCAGCCCGGTCTCGCCCGGCGTGCGGAACTCCTCGCCCGAGGGACGGATCGCCTCGTGCGCCTCCTGCGCGTTCTTGACCTTGCTGGCGTAGACGCGCGGCTTGTCGGGCACGTACGCCGCGCCGTACAGCTTGATGGCCTGGCTGCGGGCCGCCGCGACGGCGGTCTCCGACAGCGTGATGCTGTCGGTTCGCATGTAGGTGATGAAGCCGTTCTCGTACAGGCGCTGGGCGACCTGCATGGTCGACTTCGCGGAGAAGCCCAGCTTGCGGCTGGCCTCCTGCTGCAGCGTGGTCGTCCTGAACGGCGCGTACGGCTTGCGGGTGTACGGCTTGCGCTCGACGGACCTGACCTTGTAGGACACCCCGGCCAGGCGCCCGGCCAGGGCGTGGGCGGCCTGCTCGTCGAGGTGGAGCACGTCGGCGCTCTTGAGAGTGCCGTTGCTCGCGAAGTCGCGGCCCTGGGCGACGCGCTTGCCGTCCACGCCGGTGAGCATGGCGGTGAACTCGTGCGGGACCTCGTCGCGGCCGGTGTCGAGCAGCGCCTGCAGGTCCCAGTAGCTCGCGCTGGTGAACGCCAGGCGCTCGCGCTCGCGCTCCACGACCAGCCGGGTCGCCACGGACTGCACACGCCCGGCGGACAGCTTGGGCTTGACCTTCTTCCACAGGACCGGGCTGACCTCGTAGCCGTAGAGGCGGTCGAGGATGCGCCTGGTCTCCTGGGCGTCGACCAGCCTCAGATTCAGGGCGCGGGGGTTGGCCACCGCCTCCTGGATCGCCCGCGGCGTGATCTCGTGGAACACCATGCGGTGGACCGGGACCTTGGGATTGAGCACCTCACGGAGGTGCCAGGCGATCGCCTCGCCCTCACGGTCCTCGTCAGTGGCGAGGTAGAGCTCGTCGGCGTCCTTGAGCAGCTGCTTGAGCTTGCTCACCTGTGCCTTCTTGTCGTGGTTGACGACATAGAGCGGCTCGAACTCGTGATCCACGTTGACGCCGAGGCGTGCCCACGACTCCCCCTTGTACTTCTCGGGGATGTCGTCGGCCTTCTCGGGGAGGTCGCGAATATGCCCGATGCTGGACTCCACGACGTAGCCGCGGCCGAGGTACCCGGCGATGGTCTTCGCCTTGGAAGGCGACTCGACGATCACCAGGCGGGTTCCGTCGGCGTTGCCGTTCTTGGCTGGCACGCTGCTTCCTACCTCGCTGTTCGCATTCGTTCCCCGTTTTCTTCCCCTCGGGTTACCCGGTCTCAGCCGGGGACACTCCCAAGAGAAGCCGCAAGGACGCAGAATAAAGCCCTATGAGTGTCGACGTCCCCCAGCTCACCCTCGGAGACTAATCGCTGTGCTCGACTACTCCTACTTGGTTCTCCACCTTCCGCGTGGCACATCCCGGGACGCAGCCCGGCGGATACTGACCGAACATGCAGAATACGGCGACTGGGAACTCGACCGCCTGCGACTGTATCCCGACGGTCGCCGGGACGTCCGACTGCGCCGGAAGATCATACGTGTGACCAGGACGATGTGATCCCCGGACATGGCTTTGCCCGCTCCGGGCCGCGCCCCCGGAACGGGCAAAGCTTCCATGCCTCGCCGGCCGAGCGGACGCCGCGCCACGGGGGCGCGGCCGTCCTGTCCCACCGCCGTCGAGGCGTCTGCGTGCCTTCCTCAGTGGCTCCGGGAAAGCGTGTCTAATGGGTGACTAATGCCTTACTTTTTGCGCCTTACTTCTTGCCGAAACGGATCCGGCGGGTGGTGCCGAAGACCGTCGCGGCGACCGCGGCCATCGCGCCGACCAGCAGGGTGACCAGGGAACCGACGTTCATTCCGGTCACCCCGACGGGCTGGGCGGCGCTCATCAGACCCAGGTCACCGACCGGCAGGGAGCCCGCCGGAGTCGAGGAGGTCAGGTCGGTGACGGGAGCCAGCGGCGAGCCGTTCCCTGCCGCCGCGGCCCGGTCGCCCGCCGGAGCGGCGGGCACGGCGGGCACGGCGGGAAGCTCGGGCAGCCTCGCGGGGACCGGGAGCCGCGCCTGGTCCGCCGCGCTCTGGGCCGCGGGCATCGACGACATACCGGAGGCGGACGCTTGACCGGCCGCGCCGCCGAGAGCCGGGACGGCCGGGAGGGCGGGCAGCAGACCGCTGGTCCGGTGCCTGCCGGGCTTGGAATCCCCGTCACCTCGGCCGCCGTGGCCGTTGTCATAGCCACCGTGACCACCGTGACCGCCATGACCACCGTGGCCACCGGGACCGCCCCACTGGCCGCCGTCGTGGCCGCCGGGACCGCCGTGGCCACCGCCCGGACGCCCGGACGGGCCGCCGACGCGGGAGCCGCCGAGGCAGCCCGCGGCGGCGTCACCCAGGACGGCGACCGCGTTGCCGCAGATGTTGATCGGCGCGGTGATCGGCGCCACCACCTGGTTGCCACCCAGCACCGAACCCCGGCCGGAGGTGCGGTTACCACCGGCACCCGTACCCGCGCCCGCACCGCCCGCGACCGAGGCGCCGCCCCTGCACGCGGCCGCGGCCTGGCCGAGCACGCCCACCGCGTTGCCGCAGACGTTGATCGGCGCGGTGATCGGCGCCACCACCTGGTTACCACCCAGCACCGAACCCCGGCCGGACGTGGTGTTGCCACCCGCGCCCGCACCGCCGCCCCGGCCCGCCGGCACCGACACCCCTCCTGGGCAACCCGCCTGACCGTTGCCGACGGCGTTGCCGCAGACCTCGGCGGGTGCGGTGATCGGCGCCACCACCTGGTTGCCGCTGCCGGCGCCGAAGCGCCCGTCGGTGTCGTTGCCCGGCCGGCCGTAACCCCCGGGGCCGCCGGGGCCACCAGGACCGCCGGGACGGGGACCGTGCTTCCAGCCGTCGCCGGAGCCCCCCGAACCGGGGCCGCCCGGACGCGGACCGTGCTCCCAGCCGCCACCGGGACGCGGCCACTGCTTCCCGCGTCCGCCGTGGTCACCGTAACCCGGCTTGCCGGGCTCTCCGGGCCCGCCAGGCCGGCCGGGTCCCTCGTGCTCTCCAGGCTTACCGGGCCACCCAGGACCACCCGGGTGCCCGGGGCCTCCTGGATGCCCGGGACCGCCCGGGTGTCCAGGTCCGCCCGGAGTGCCGCCGCCGATGACCTCGGCACCGCCCTCGCAACCGGAGAAGGCCCCGCCGACGACGGCGACCGAGTTGCCGCAGATGTTGATCGGCGCGGTGATCGGCGCCACCACCTGGTTACCGCCCAGCACCGAACCCCGGCCGGACGTGGTGTTGCCACCGGCACCGCGACCGGCCCCACCCTGGTTGCTCACCGAGGCCCCGCCACGGCAACCGGCGGTCGCGCCGCCGAAGATCGCGAAGGAATTGCCACAGGCGTTGATCGGCGCGGTGATCGGCGCCACCACCTGGTTGCCGCCGCCGATGCTGTGCTCACCGTTCGTGCGGTTGCCGCCGGCTCCGCCGCCGCTTCCGCCCTGGTTCCGCACCGAGGCGCCGCCCCGGCAGCCCGCCTCGGAGCGGCCGAACACCGACACCGCGTTGCCACAGGCGTTGACGGGCGCGGTGATGGGAGCGACGACCTGGTTGCCGCCCAGGACGCTGCCCCGGCCGGACGTGGTGTTGCCGCCGGCGCCCGCATCGCCGTCGCCGTTCTCGACGGAGGCGCCGCCCTCCGAGGACGCGGCCGACTGCCCCGCCACGCCGACGGCGTTGCCGCTGATGTCGATCGGCAGGGTGATCGGGAGTTTGACCTGGTTGCCTCCACCGATCGAGTGGTCGCCGTCGGTGTCGGCGAAGGCCGTACCGCCGCCCATGGCCATGACGCCCAGTGCGAGCAGTGCCGCGGGGGCCGTGCCCGTAACCCACGTACGCATGATTGAAGCTCCTAGCAGTTTCGGGGGGGACCTGACCCTCGTGGGGCGCGCGAAGCCATGCGAAGGCCGGACAGGCCCGCACAGCGGAGGCCCCGACGGGCCGTCACGAGGAATGGGAAATGCCTTTTCTGCTGCCTGCTGGTCGCTCACCGAACGGAGCGGTTCTCCTGGGGACGGAGGATGAAGGCAGGCTCCGCGACCGGCGGATCACCCGAGAGGGGATGGGCCGGTCCGCGAGACGAGATCAGTCAGGAGAGAAAGAAGGGTCGTCCGCCGCTGTGCGGACGACCGGGGGGAGCACGAACGCCGGCGGGACACGCTGCGTCATCTGCCGCGGGTCGTAGGCGAACCACGCGACATCCCCCGGACCCGGTCCTGGGAGGCCGGATCCACCACCGCTCTGGGGCACGAATCCATTGGCGCCAGAGCCGTGTTCGACGGTGGCGGGGACCGGGAACCCCGGCTTGGACTGGCTGGTGAGCCCGTCCACACCTCGCCCCGCCATGGCTTCGGCGTTGTGCGTCGCCGACAGCCCGCTGCTGACCGTGGGGAAGACATCGGCTCTGGAAGCCGATCCGGAAGCGGCTGTGTGAGGGGTCTGGGAGCCGGCCTCTCCTGTCGTCGCGGTGGTGTCCGCGATCGCGGGAGCGGCGCCGAGGAGCCCGAAGACGACCGCGAGCAGCCATGCGGCGGCCAGGAGACCGCCGATAGCGAGGGCTTGCCTGACGCCCCGCCGAGTGCCGGCCGCGAACCGCGCCATCCGGTCAGCCCGGTCGGGGATCGTGTCGTCGACGGGAAGGGCCACGGGCACGCCTCGAACAGCGGGCGAGGACGCCCTCCACTGCCCGTGCGGCACACGTGCCACGTGACCTCCCCAAAGCTCCTGGACGGGCCCGTTCGGACACGAGCCATCCCTCAACGGAGAGTTACGCTAGCACCACATGGAGTCAACGCAACGGATTTCCCGGGAACGGCTCAGCAGCCGTCCAGGAAACGGTCAAGGACCCGGACCCCGAACTGGAGCGAATCCACCGGCACCCTCTCGTCGATGCCATGGAACATCCCGGAGAAGTCCAGGTCCGCGGGTAGCCTCAGCGGCGCGAACCCGAACCCCCGGATGCCCAGCCTGCTGAACGCCTTGAGGTCCGTGCCCCCCGACAGCGTGTACGGCACGGCCAGCGCGCCCGGGTCCTCGGCGACGAGGGCGTCGGCCATCGCGCGCACCAGCGGCCCGTCGAAGCCGGTCTCGATGGCGATGTCGTGGTAGACGAACTCCCTGGTCACGTTGGGGCCGAGCAGTCCGTCGAGCGTCTCGAAGAACTCGTCCTCGTACCCCGGCAGGAAGCGGCCGTCCACGTGCGCGGTCGCGGTCTGGGGGATCACGTTGGCCTTGTAGCCGGCCTCCAGCATCGTGGGGTTGGCGGTGTTGCGCAGCGTGGCGCCGATCATCCTGGCGAGCGGCCCCAGCTTGGCGACGGTCTTCTCGGCGTCGTCGAGGTCGAGTTCCAGCTCCAGGGCCCTGGAGGTCTCCTCCAGGAACGTCCTGACCGTCCGCGTCATCCGGACCGGCCACTCGTACCGGCCGATGCGGCCCACCGCCTCGGCCAGCTCGGTGACCGCGTTCTCGGCGTTGAGCATGGAACCGTGCCCGGCCCTGCCCGTGGCGGTCAGGCGCATCCAGGCGATGCCCTTCTCGGCGGCCTCGATCAGGTAGAGCCTGCGCGCCTCGTCGATGGAGACGCTGAACCCGCCCACCTCGCCGATCGCCTCGGAGCACCCGTCGAACAGGTCCTTGTGCTCGTCGGCCAGCCACTGCGCGCCGTACGTGCCGCCCGCCTCCTCGTCGGCGGTGAACGCCAGCACCACGTCCCTCGGCGGGCGGCGGCCCTCGCTGAGCCGCTGCCGTACGACCGCGAGGATCATCGCGTCCATGTTCTTCATGTCGACCGCGCCGCGCCCCCAGACGCAGCCGTCGGCGATCTCGCCGCTGAGCGGGTGCTGGGTCCAGTCGTCCGCGTTGAAGGGGACGACGTCCAGGTGCCCGTGGAGCAGCAGGGCGTCGCGGGAGGAGTCCTCCCCCGCGATGCGGGCGATCACGTTGGCCCGGCGGCTGTCCGACTCCAGGATCTTCGGCTCCAGCCCGACCTCCGACAGCTTCTCGGCGACGTACTCGGCGGCGGCCCGCTCACCGGGCCCCGAGTTGTCGCCCGCGTTGGTCGAGTCGATCCGGATCAGGTCGCGGCACAGCCCGACGACCTCGTCCTCAGCGTTGATCGCCGTCATGTGGGACTCCTTGGGGTTCGGCACGGCTTCCACCTCCCATCCTGCCGCCGGACCCCCCTTCCCGGCACCTCGCCCTTGCCTGCCCTCTTACCGATATGACGCCGGCTCAAGAGTTTGCTAACCTAAGTCCGCCGACGCGGGATGACGGTCCAGCGTGCAGGCACCACGTCCGGGTGGCGGAATAGGCAGACGCGCTAGCTTGAGGTGCTAGTGCCCTTTGCGGGGCATGGGGGTTCAAGTCCCCCCTCGGACACAAACCGGTCGCCTATGGGGTCCTGGTCATGTGTAGACATGACCAGGACTTTCTGTTTTGACGGGTGGTAGACCAGCCGCAGTCCGATGTTCGCGTAGATCTTGGCCTTCCGGATCGGGTCGGCATTCGAGAGAACTCGCACCATGTCTCCAAGCCTGTGCGTGATCTCCGCCAGCTCATCACGCCCCATCCGCCTCTGAGGCAGTACGTGCGCGCGGCCGAGACGTTGCTCGGCCGCGGTCTTGCGGACAAGCTCTTCCTGGATCCATCCGGCGACGAGCGCCGGGTCGGCGCCCGCCTCAAGGGCAGCCCGATGCTGGGCGAGCTTGCGGTCGCACTCGGTGATCTGGCGGCGTGCCACAGCGAGTGCTTGGGCCTCGGGCGGTGTCACGTCCTGTGCGGCCGCCAGGACGTCGAGAGTCTGGTCAACGTTGTGGGGCGCGAACAGCCGGCCGAGCCAGCGGTCCAGCCGCGGGACCACGCGGTCCTCTCGTAGGTAGACGTTGCGGGGATGCATGAGGTGGTTGGCCAGGGCGTACTCCTCGGGGAAGCGGCAACGGTAGTAGGCCGCGTCGTTGACCCATTGGCCCTGCATTCTGCGGTCGCAGACACCGCAGTACAGCAGCCCCCGGAGCTGGTACGGCTTGGGGGTGCGCTTGCGGGTCTTGTCGGTGTGGCGATCGCCTCGCCCCGTTAGCGTCATCTGCACGGCGTCGAAGTCCTCCGTGGACACGATCGGCGGGTGAACGACTGTCTTCGACCAGACCCAGTCCTGCTTGGAGTTCCACCTGAGCTTCGTGGTGTGGCCCAGGCCGACGTCGTCCACATCGATGAGGACCTCGTCCTTACGCTGGCGGTTCCACACCTGGTGGCCGGTGTAGCGGGGATTGGTCAAGATGGCGCGCACCGCGCTCTTGGACCAGGCGATGCCGGAGCGGTGACGATTCCGGCCCGGATCGTGAGCTGATGGGCTGGGATTCCCGTTGCGGGTCAGTCTCTCGGCAATGGCGAACAGGCCATAGCCATCGAGGAAGACCGCGAAGATCTCTTCCACCACGGGCGCGGCGACGGGATCAAGCTCCAGCCGGTGAGCACGCTTGCCGTCGGCCGCCTTGGCCGGGTTGGGGTGTGGGCCCGCGTCGGCCAGCCGGTAGCCGTAAGGCGGCCGACCCCCCAGAAAGCGGCCTTCCATCTGGGCTTGGGCTGACATGGCACTGCGCACGCGGATCTTGATGCGGTTGCGCTCACCTTTGCTCATACCGCCGAACACGCTCATGACGAGGTCATGGGCCTCGTTGTTCGGGTCGATGGGGCCGCCCACCTCGGGCACCCAGAGCGGAACCCTGAAGTGCTCGAAGACGGGAAAGGTCAGGCCGTACTGGTTGCCGTAGAAGGCTCGTTGCGGCTCACCGATCACCACCGCGTCGAAGCCGCGGTCGGGATTGCGTAATTCGGCGAGCAGCGCCGCCGCGTGCGGGCGGCGCTGCCAGGGGATCGAGCGGGACTTGTCGACATCGAAGAACTCGGTGACGATCACGCCCCCGCGCGACTCGATGAGCGCGCGGGAGCGGGTGATCTGCCAGCCTCGCGAGGACTGGGGATCCTGCTTGTCCTCGGTGGAGACCCGGCCGTAGAAGGCGAAGCGGATGGTGTTCATGGGTCCTATGCGACGTTGGGACGGTTGACAAGCATGGCTTGGTGAGCCTCCAGCAGGATGGCGAGCAGTTCCGTGGCGGCGCTGGGCGTCAGGCGGGGCGGTCCACTTGGTAAGACGATGTGCGGAGTCCGCTGTTTACGAGTGGTGGATGCGGTCATGATGAGAGGCGCTCCTATGCGTTCGTTGCTGGCGGGTAGGGGTACGGCCCCGGCGAAGTGCTTGGCGGTACTGGAGCCGGGGCCGCTTTGCCGCCGTACCTTGGCGTAGATCCGCACGTTGCGGCTGGCACCTCGGCAGGGCGGCGGGTCGGATGTTTCCGTGACGTCGAAAGCGCAGGCTGCCTGCGGTGCTTTCTCAAGCAGGACAGTGCTTTGCGTCTGGTCATGACGCAGGTCTCTTAGCTACGAGTGGGTGGCACGCTGGGCAGCGCGCCACAGTGTTGTCGCGAAGTTCCATCTGCCGGGTGCGCTCGTCGCAGTGACCGCACCAGTCTGGGGCGATCCTCAGCGACGGACTGGGCTCGACGCCCTCGACCGCAGGCAGGAACTTGTCGGGGTCTTTCTCGATTGCCGTGGCCACGTAGCGACTGCGGTACTTGACGGGCCGGCCATCGAGGATCGTGTGGCGGATCGCGGCCGCGTCGAGGAGGCGGATCTCGCGGCCGGTCAACTCAGCCAGAAGCTGGACGATACCGCGATCGATGGAGTCGTCGTCGTTCGCCCAGGCACGCGCGTTACGACGAGAAGACGACTGATTGTCTTCATCTTCTTCCGTCCTAGTCCCCTTCGGGGACTGGACGGAACTGGGTGGCGTTAGTAACGCGTTACGTTTGGCGTTACTAACGCCACCGTCGACTGCGGGTGGCTCGGTCCGGTCGCGTTGCCTGTCTCGCCACCTCTTCTGCCGCTCGGCGTTGGCCTTCCGTTCTTTCTCCGCCCGCTCCTTAGTGGGCACGAATGCGAAGAAGTCATGGATCACCCACCCCTTCGCCACAGGCGCCGGGCAGAGATCGGAGGGACACTCTTCGCCAGGCGGATGCCAGGTACCCCGGGACACGAGTTCGGTGATGAAGCGCAGCGGCTTTCGCACTCGCGGACACACGTCGATCAGGTCTTCCTGGAGTACCGCACCGTCGGTCAGGTTGTGGGCACACCAGAAGATCGCTGTGAAATGTATACGAAACGCGGCGTCCGACAGGCCTGCTACCTGCCTCCGAGTCGGGAATCGGTCGTCGAAGTACAGCCCTTCCCGCTTCATCTAGTGCCTGCCTCTGTCCGTCAGATGCAGACCGGCCGTGGTGTTGAAGGCAAGGTCAATTCGGAGCGCGAGGTCACGTGCTGACTTCCGGGCCGCCGCAAGTTCTGACAAAGCCTTGTCAAGACGCTCGCCGGGGTCGCCATGATCGTCACCCAGTTGCCCGGATTCCTGCATGCGCCGCAACGCCTCGCCGAGTTGCCTCAGCAGTTGGTCAAGCCCAGCTGTCGAACTGCCGATACGGCCGAGGACGTCGTACACAGTGGACGGATAGGTGACGCCGACATGGGAGAGCGTGGCGTGGTTGAGGACGCGGACGGCCTCGGATACGGCTGCGGCGACCTCGCTGGTGTAGTCGTCACCATGGGGGCCATCTGACGACAGCCAGACGGTCTCAGCCATCGACGTTGACTCCGATCACTGAGATCTTGTCAAGATGCCTGTGTCCCGTCAGAGTGGTGACGAGAGTCAGCAGTCGATGCATGAGCCATTGGGGCACCCCTAGGGTGTCCGTGCTCGCGATCGATGGGATGCTGAACATGACCTACTCCTTTCGAGCGGGTCTGACGGAAGGCCCGGCGCCAGCCAGCGTCCAAGCAATGCGGGCGCCGGGTCCTCCTGTAGTGAACTTGCAGAAGGTCAACTTCATGATTTGGCGGGGAGCTGTTCAGCTACGCCGACATGCGCAGTTGTCCGCTTCCCAACTGCTGGTGATCCCCCAGACGCCTCACCCCCTCGTGTTCCAGGAATCACGTACGTATCAGACGTATCTGCCATGATGACACAAATTGCTTTGCTGGTCTTGACTCAATGGAGTCAGAAGATTCGCCTCGCGCTCCAGCGCCTCGCGATCCCCCTGCCGTTCTCATCACCTTCACGCCGCACCGCTGGTTTGCCATGCGCGCACATCCACCCGGCTAGTGATCCAAAGCACGGCCGACATCACACCAGGCCGGAGCCATCAGCCCATGGCGATCGCTCTCACCTTTCCTCCTTGCCTGGCGATCAGATTGGTCTAGGTAGACAGTACTGTACTAGTTCAATATAGCTATAGCTCAACTGTGCTTTCCTAGTACAGCTGAAGGGCTTAGCCTTGGTGTTGTGTCCGTGCCTGATTTCAGCGATCCTCAGCCTGCCTACCTGCAGATTGCAGACGACCTGCGTCAAGAGGTGGCGGCAGGTCGACTCAAACTCGGCGAGCGGCTTCCGGCGCGGCGACAGTTGGCCCAGCGCTACGGCGTGGCCGTCGAGACAGTCCGTCGAGCCTTGGACGAACTCGCGCACGATGGCCTGATCAGCACGCAATCGACGCGCGGCACATACGTGGTCAAGACTCCTGACCAGAATGAGCCGTCCTCCGAACTTCAGCAGGCGATGACCGAGGTGCGCCGGCTGGCCGAACGCGTAGAGGGTCTGGAGTCTCGCGTGAAAGACCTCGAAGGCCGCTGACCCCCTCCACGCGCTCATTCGAGCTCCGTCCCCTCAGAACGTCGTGCGTGCAATGCCACGCACCTTCGAGGTTCCTCCTTCTTGGGACTCTGGGCTCTTCCTCGGCAGCAGCCGAATCGGCCGTCGCGGAGCCGCAGGTCCAGGTGGAGCGGCCCGAGCGGAGCGAGGGACGACTACCTGGAGGTGTGGCTCCGCGACGGCCATCATCGGCCTGCGAGGAAGACCCGAGCGACCGCGATTCTCACCGGCCGTTGAATAAGATCGTTTCTGACGGTTCCGGCTGGGTTGCGTCTTCTCCCAGAGCTCGCGAAAGGCAGTGAGGGGCAGACCAAGTAAGCCGGAAAGGGGCAATGGCGGTGGGCACGTAGGACAAACATCAAATCTGTCCGGAATGATCTCAGCCCTTCAGGATGTCTGACCAGGTCAGCGCAGCGAGATCGCTTTGGGAACCAATCCGGCCCCACGCCGGGCACAGCCACCCACTGCCGAAGCTTCAGCTTCCGCCTCCACCGCCCGACCAGCCCTATTAGCCCTTTCCGGCTTACTTGTCTGCCCCCATGATCAGTAGTCGAGGGCGCGGTCGACGAGGTCGGCGACCTCGGTGGCCGAGGCGCGGAAGTAGCGGGCGGTGGTCTTGATGGAGGCGTGTCTGAGGAGGGCTTGGATCTGGGCGTGGTCGGCGTCGGCTTCGGCTTCGCGCAGCCGGGTGGCGTAGGTGTGGCGCAGCCGGTGCGGGCGCAGGCCTGGCAGTCCGGCGTCCTTGCCGACCGCGCGGACCACGTCGGTGACGCCGTCGACCGACAGCCGTCCGCGCTGGCCGGCCCACAGTCCTTCGCCGACCGCGTCCGCCAGGGCGGGCCGCGCGGCCAGCAACTCGGCGCGCGAGCAGCCAGGCCGTCAGGCATTCGCGGGCCGGGACCGGCAGCGGGACGGTGCGGACCTCGTCGCCTTTGCCGTGCAGGCGGGCGGTGCCGCTGCGTGCGGTGATCGATATGTCGCCGACGCGCAGGCGCTGGCATTCCTCGGCGCGGGCTCCGGCGCCGAGGAGCAGAGCGATGAGGGCTGAGTCGCGGGGGCCGCGCCGGTCGGCGGCGCGGCGCACCGCGTTCTCCTGCGCCCGCGACAACGCATCCGGAGCTCCAGGCTTGGGGACCCGGGCGCGTTTGACCGCCAGGCGCAGCGCGGGCCCGTGCTCATACAGCAACGTCACCGCCGCCAATGCCTGATTCACCGTCGCAGGCGACGTGCCCGCGGCGAGCAGGTGTCGGCGCCAGGCGGTAACCGCGGCCTCGGCGCCGACCAGGTCGACGAACGCGTCCGCGTGCGAGAGTAGCCAGTCGCGGTAGGCGATCGCTTGGCGGCGATAGGCGGTCACCGTGTTCGCCGCCAGCGCGCAATGATCGAGATGCGTACCGAACGCGGCCAACGGCCACCTCCGCGGCAGCCGCCACCGACCCCGCCTCACGAACCGGCCGGAGCACCACCACGTTGCCCGCCCCGGAGCTACCCCGATCGACAACGCAGTTGTCGATTCGGCTGTCGCCCCGCTCGCCCTCGTGATCGTCAACCGGGTTGCCGGCCTCGCCGTCACCGCCGTTTTTGATCTTACTGTCGGTGCTCGTGGTCACCCGCCATCCCCTCTCCTTATTATCCGGGGAGTTTTTCCGGCGTTAGCCTGGCCTGCGTCTAGTGGCGATCCGGGAGATCCTATGGAGACCCCCCGGATAACCGGACTTATCCAGGGAGTAGCAAAGCGGCAGGCCAACGACATGTGTCAACAGGTCGTTAACACATGAATGGCGGTGCTGCGATCCTGCTCGAGAGACCCCTTGCGTCAACGGGCCGTTGACATACAGGGATGGAGGGGGCGCCGGACGGCGGGCCGGCCGCTCGACGAAGGGAAGAGCTCGTGAGTCGTTCGGCGCAGGTTCGCCGGTTGGTCGCCACGCTGGAGCGGGCCTCCGAGGTTGCCGTCGAGGCCGACTACAGCGGCCGCGGCGAGCAGTGGGTGCTGCACTGGAACAACGGCCCCACCACGACCACGATGCGCACTCGGGTTTGAGGAACAGCGGAACAGCCGTTGGCGGTAAGCCAGCGTCGCAGGTCATGGAGGGCCATGCAGAGCGTTGGGACGACGTTTCCCAAGGCCGTGCCCCCGCGTCAGCGAGCCCTGACCGCCTGGCCCTTTCGCATTCAACCAGCTCACCGCCACAACGAGAAACAAGATCTTTCTCACCGCCAACGGCTGTCCCGCTGTTCCTCAACCCCGAAGACCTGCGCGGCGCTCCAGCGGGTGCTCACGGCCAGCACCGCTATTGCCACCAGGATGCCAGTGGCTCCGCCGCGAAAGTGTCAGTGGCGGCGGCAAGAGAGAGGCAAGGGCAGGCCAAGGGAGGGCCGCCCCGATGGAACATAACGCTCAGGGTATGCGCCGTTGCGTAGTTCCTTTGGGTTCAACGAAGTGCTGCTACGAGCTATCAGGCGTAGGTTCTGGTGTGTCGGCGATCTTGTCCAGTCGGGCCCGTACTTCGGTCAAGGCGTTCCGCAGCACGGTGATGTCGAGGAAGAGGTCGGGGTGCTGCTGAGGACTGGGCAGCCGGTGAAGGAGGTCACTGATCGTCTGGGTAAGATCTTGAAGTTTCTTGAGCTCTTGTGCAGCTGCCGCGTCGAGCCGCTCTTGGAACTGTTGGGTGTGTCGGTCGAAGTCTTCCCAAAGAAGGCGCTTGTAGAGCGTCTGGCCCTCCAGCCAGGTCAACAGCACCGGCGTGATGGGCATCAACACGAGGAGCAGCCGCATCAGCCAACTCGCCGCCAGCAGCAGAGGGCTGTCCGCGGTCAAGGCGTTGAGCGCTTGGAGTCTGACCAGCAGGCCGAGTGGCTGCTCGAATATCTCGACGCCTAGTTCGGAGACCCGCTTACCGAGGGCTTGGGCTATGGAGGCAGCGACCGTTTTGTTCTGTTCAGCCACCTGGGTTGCCAGCTTTACCAGACTCTTCTGATCCTGTGCCAGGTGGCTGGAGCGGTAGAAAGCGTCTGCATCCGTACGCACACGCAGGCAGTTTGGTCCGTCGCCAGCAACTCCTGTGCGCCCCCGTCCGGGTTGCCCGGCGCACTCCTGGTCGGCCATGGATTGCAGATTGGCGAGCGTGCGGCGGTTGGTTTCGACGCGGCGGTTCAACGCATTGAGCTTGATGGTCCGCACTCCGAGGAGGTTGTGCGCGCTGTTGGTGGCGGCGCTCAACACGAGCTGGTGGGACGCGCAGCTTTTCGGCAGGGCAGTAGGCAGCACCGGATTGCAGGAAAGCAGCGCTTCCTCGGCCCGAACGAAGGCGCGCTGGCGATCAGCATGGACCTGCTGCTCGATCGGTCGCTGAAAGATCTTGAGTGTCAAGGGCTCGGCGATGACTATGCCGACGAGTAGAGCTGTGACGACGCGGACGAGTACCACTTTTACGGCCCGACGCCTGTCTCGCTGCTCTTGCAGAGAAGCGACCAGCCGCGAGTCCATGAACAGCACCACGAACGTCCAGATGATGCCCGCCACGACCCCTGCGATCAACGCGGGGCGCCCGATGACGGGCGCCATCGCAAGGTAAAGGGAGACTCCGGCGACGATCGGCGAGAGCAGCACGAGCAGCCCGCGGCGGGTGTAGCGGCCCCGCTCGTGCGGAGCGTGATCCAGAATTTCTTCGCGGACGCCAACAAGGGCACGCAGCCACCGGGCCAGCCAGCGGGGATCGGGCGGAGGTGGAGGAGCAGGACTTGATGGGGTATGGCCGTTGTCACCGTCAGCCTGGGCGCTGAGCCCATCCCGGACTCTCATCCAGGCCTGGGCTTGATCGTCGCTGATTCCGCAGGCTGTGACGAACGCGGACACGAAGGCGGCATCGGGGAGCCGTCCCCGCTTCAGCGTCTCGCTGACGGTGCTGGGCGGCAGCGCGTTATGGCCGTCCGCTTTCTGATTCAGCGCGCGTAACGGCAACCGAGCCCACGCTCGCAGCTCGGCCATCCGCTCCAGAAACTGTTCGGCCGTGCTCACAGTGGACGGATCCGGTGGATCTCCCGTGGGCGTCTCGGTTGTGATTTCCCTGCCAAGAGAGCACGCCGCTTCCTCCCACAGCTTCCGCACCTGTGCCTCATCGCCGCCACAAGCCCGGGTGTAGGCCGCGGTGACATCCCATGTCGGAAGTTGCTTACCGCGGCTCGCGGCCGTGCAGGTGCCCACGGAGTAGCTCGTCGCCGCCGCGACCTCGCGCAGGGTCAGCGCCGCCCGGTGGCGCAGCACTCGCAGCTCGTGAGCGAGTGCGAGAAGCGCGCCGCCGGCCGGGTCAAGCGGCTGTGACGGCCGCCCGGGTTTGGACATGATCGACGATCCTGTCCTGGTCGCCTACGGTTGCGTGAGCTGAGTTGTCAGTCGCGGCAGCCACGGAGCTGAAGCGCCAGAGAAACGGGCCACGATCTCGATGGTCACTAGACCGATCCCCGCTACGACACCGAGCGCGGCCACAGGGTGCAGCCCTCTCTCGATTAGCCACAGGCAGGTCAGGGTGACGATGACCAAAACCATGATCGTCTCCCTGGTCTGCCGGAGCAGAGGCAGCGCACCAGGAGCCGGGAGATTTGGGGAGACCTGCCCACCATTCATCGGCGAGCGGAGCAACGAAGGCATGAACGAGCGCACCTTTCTTTACGGCGTGAGACGAGGATTTGTAACCGCCACTCTCGAAGCTTGCCGACTCCGGGGTGATCCTTGTGTGGCGATATCTCACTGTCGTACATCACCAGCAGTGACGGGAAGGGCCCAAAAAGGGGCATGTCGTTCGGCTTCGTCGCCCCAGCTCAGGCAGGTTGTGCAGGGGTTGTTCGGCGTTCGGCCCGTGTTGATCTTCGAAGACTCTCGGCCTGTTATGCGACCTCTGTCCGGATCACACACGAACACTCCCTCTTATCGACTCCGCCGAACAGGGAATGTAACACTGGCGCCAAGACCGCCCTACGCGGTCCCGGGCCTTCGCATCATCGGCGTGAGACGGGGATCCATGAATATGCGAAAGGCTCCTCGTTGCCGCGAGGAGCCTTTCTCGTGGTGATCGTCTCTCTCGAGACTCTGGCCGGAGCGTCGATTGCCTGCCGCGGCAGGTACCGCTGCGGACGGGCGGGCCGCGTCCGTTAGGGGATCCCTCAAGGCGCGATCGGCGGGGGCCGGGCGAGTCCGCACGACGGTCTGGCGAATCATCTCGCGTACCGGCTCGCTGCGCGCGGCGCCGGCGACGATGTCGCGCTGCAGCCGGGCCTCGGCCGAGCGCACCTCCCAGGCGCGGTTGCGGCACGACTTCGAGCAGTACAGGCGCGGACGGCCGCGCCCGGAATAGGGGGTCGGTTACGCGAAGACGCGCTCGACGAGCCCGGCGCGGAACCCTTTTGGAGATCACAATCAGGGTGTGATCTCCAAAAAGGGATATCAGTGTTCCTTGCTTAGAAAGGAGCACCAAGCTGCTCAATGGCTGTCCTTGCCCAGTCTTGGGCTCCGGCGCCAGCTCCGACAGACAGTCCAGTTGCTACTGGGGCGAGGAATCCCTTCAACGCCGACAGACTTCGCCGAACCTTCCCGCGGTCCGGCTCTTCCCTGGTGATCTCGGTGAGAACTTCTCTCGCGGTTTCCTGGGCGTCCTGTTCGTCCTCCTGGGAAAGACCCACAGCAGGCAGTCGCTCCAGCGTCAGGACTACTGCCTGCGCGATGGCCTCGAACCCAGGGGCAATCTGCTGACTCTGATTCTGTGTCTGGGTGACCGTCTCGTTGTTCCATGCCAATTGCGCGCCATCAGCACTGCCATGAAACACCGGACCGTTATAGATCGTGTTGCCCAGAGTGGTGCCTTCGGGCAGGTCAGGCCCGTCAGCCTCGACTGGCACGCGAATCGGATGCTTGTCGAACTCCCGCTGAATCTCCTTCGCGAACTTCGCGATATTACGCTTGTTGACCCCGCTCCGTGTTGCCACGTTCTCCCTTGTCTTTCGGTTTTCCGAAATCTTAGTCCTTGCGGCCGACAAAATCGTGAAGTCCGGATGGACTCTCAACGAGGTGAGACCTTGTCAGACGCCCCAGACGAGGGTCGCGCTCGCCGAGATTTCGCCGGTGAGGAGGCGACCGTTTTTGGACAGCGCGTCCCTTTCAAGTCGCCGTCGAGGACTGGTGCGGTGTGGGATTCTGATTGCTTGCTAGCAACGGACGTGTGGGGGTCAGGTGGCAAGGATCGAGATTGAGATCTACTCCAACGATCCAACCGAAGTCGCCGTGTTTGAGGCGTACTGGCAGTTGGCCGATGACGGTGAATCGTGGACGCAGACCGTTACCGCCCTCCGTTCGGCCTTCGAGATCAGCCAGCAGGAACTGACCCAAATCATTCAGACCTGCGGGACTGCGTATCTCCCGGAAGTTGCCTGCCCGAGCTGCGGTGAACCGCACGCGCCCACGAATCGTACGAACTTCGCCGAGGTGCTACGACGGGGAAACGTCCAATGCAGCACCTGCCGAGCAGAAGATCAAGCTGAACAGGAGCGGGCGCGAAAGGAGCAAGTCGCCCACCACCGTGCTGCGGTTCTGGAGGCCTTCGCTGTCCGCCGCAGTGACCCGATCGACGTTCAGAATCTGACGTTGTTCGAGGCAGTCGCGTTGCACGCGCTCTTCAGTGATCCCGCGGTCGAAGATGCTGGGATGAGTACTCCGACAGAGGCCTGGCCCAGGGAACGAAGCTGGGCACCGAGCCGGCTGCGCGTTGACTTTGAACGACGTCTTGTCTGTTACGACCCGCCAAAGATGCTCGTGCACCCTCGTTCCCGCATCGATGCCTTCGCATGGGTAGATGATCATCCTGATGGTTCGTTCTACCTGGGCCAGGTCGGTTACTACCTCCTGGGACCGGAAGAGGAGCCGAAGGCCCGGCCGCCTCACCTGTTGAAGGAGCTCAACCGCACCTTCCGCGAGGGACCATGGCCCGAAGCGTGGCTCGGGCAGTGGCCTGATCTCTGGGAGGAGCTGTCCTTGGCGGACGCGTCGGCGTACCTGGACATGAAGCTTGGCGAGCACCATCTGGACATGAAGCAGGGCGACGGCACCCGCCAAGCCCTTCTCGATGTCCTGGCCACATTCAGCCTTGGGCAGGCCTTCAACTTCATCTACCGGGCGGCGAAAGACTCAGCTGCCTACTACCAACGCGGGGGTGTCAACAAGCGCCAGGCAGCTAACAGTGTTGTCGGCCGGATCAGCGCGGCGGCAGACCGGACGCGGGCCAGCAACTGGGAGGTGAAGTCGTACAACCGTCCCTGGAACCTCCCGCTGTCTGCGATCGGGGAGACCTTCTTCAGCAAGGCAATGTGGCAGGCGGACATGATGCACGTCGTGGCCCGTGACGTTCAGCCCCCACCGCACGCCTCGTCCGGAGGAGACGATAGCGACACCAGTCCATCACCATGACCTAACCCCGCCTCTCAGGACGCGGCAATGCCTCGGGTGGGTCCGAAATCATTGGGTGAGCCTCAACGACCCGGTGACCGGCGGGGGACGATCAGCCGGTGGAACAGGCGAGCCAGGGGGCCTTGCTGTTCGGCGGCAGACAAGGGGGCGGCCGGCTGCACCCGAGCAGTGAGCGGCGCAACGCGATGAGCTGGGGCGAGGTCAGGGCCGCTTCGTACGTCCTGCAGCCGCTGCTTTGCCTGGTGAGCCCGGGCCTCGGCACCAGGAGGTGTGGCCAGGGCGATACCGGCCTCGGTGAGAATGCTCAGGTCCAGGGCCCACGTGACGGCCGAGCGAGATCGCCACTGAGTGAACGCGGCGTTAACGTGGGCATTGGCTTGAGCGGCGCTCATCCCGGTGACGGCCCGCAGGTGAGCGGCGGCCTGGGTGCTCTTTCCCTGTACCTGCGCGAGTCCCATGTGGGTGACGGTGTGGCAGTCGGTACACAGGCACACCAGCCTTTTCAGCGTCTGGGTGCGGGTCGCGGTGTCGTAGGACCAGCGCTCATGGGCTTCCAGCCAGCGCTTGAGGGCGCGGTCCTCGCCGCGGCCGCAGGTCTCGCAGCGGTGCCCGGCACGGCGCGTGATCATTCGGCGTAGCCGCTCCCAGTCGCGCTGGTCGACGCAGGAGCGGACATTGGTGAACCAGCACGAGGTGGGAACCAGGTCGACGAACAGGCCGGAGCCGAAGGTGCGGTCCTCTCCGGGCAGCAGGTCGGGCACGTCCGGAAGTGCCGCCCAGCGCTGCAGCCCGGCCATGCCGTTGACAGGCGCGTACCACCTTTTGGCGGCCGGGTCCCAGCGGGCGCCCAGTGCTTTGGCCTCGTCTTTTTCCCGGTAGGGGACATCCAGCCAGAGTCGTTCGACAGCCATATGCGAGCTCCGTTCGGGGGTGAAGGCGCACATTGCGGAGGCGGGGGTCACAAGCGATCGGATCACGGCGTATCCGGGCTGTCAGGCGAATCGCCTGGGTCGGTGGCCCGCCAGTCTCGGCCCGGCCGGCCGATGGCCTCGGCGACGCCGGCGACCTGGGCGTGGTCATAGGCGGTGCGTACTCCGGAGATCGATATGCCGGCGGCGGCCGCCAGTTCAGCCAAGGTGTAGGGGCGGGGGCGGGTGAATTCCCGGCCGTAGGCGAGCAGGAGCCGGATCTCCTCTTCGGCTTCCTCTTTGCGGCGGCGGGCCAGGGTGATCGAGCGAAGGAGTGGTTCGGCCTCCTCGACGTCCCAGGCGATCTCCAGGGCGTGAACGGCGTCCTGGCGGTCTTTGTTGATCTCCCCGCAGACATCGTTGTAGATGTCCTCGGGCTCGATCGAGCCGGGTGCGGGGAGCGGATGCAAGATCGCGGCGATCTCTTCATACACAGTCACATTTACAGTTATCGCATAAATTTACGATGATCGCAATTTCTTGCACTCGTCGCACTTGGTGTGCTCTGTTCGCCGTTAAGAAACCTTCCGTTGTCGATCAAGCTTCGCATCTCAGCCTGCCTGCCTGGGCGCGGGAGGTACGGTCGCGATCTATGACGACAGTCGGGGCCGGCGGGCCCGCCGCGAAGGGCGGCAAGCATCTGCGAGCCTGCCCGGTCTGCAAGAAGCCCGTCGGTGCAGGCCAGCGTCGACAGAAAACCAAGGCCGGGGCGTGGGCGCACGCGCGCTGCATGCCCACCCCCAAAGCGGTCGAGGGCAAGTCGGCGAAACCGGCGAGGAAGGCACCGAGCGGTTCGCGGAGCGAGGCTGGCAACGCGGCCGCGACAGGCCGCGGGGTCGCGGCGCGGTTCGCCGGCACCTGCGTCGGCTGCGGGCAGGGCTACCCGGCCCAGACGTTGATCGAGAAGGTCGAGCAGGGGTGGGCGCACCCGGCATGCGCACAAGCCATGCGAGCGCGAGCGCGGATCCTGGCGGGGGAGACCTACCGGGGGCGCAAAGCGCCGGACTGGCGGCGAGGATCCAGCCCGTCATCAACGCGAGCCACCCGTTGACGACGTAGGACACCGGAGCGCTCATCCCGAAACGACCACCCCGCAGAATGTGCCGACGTCCGGCCGATCTCCCCAGATGGCGCAGCTCGGTGTACCCGACTGGCCACATTCGGCCCACCTTGTCTTCAGCAACTACAACGTGCCTGACCTGCGTGTCACCGTGGAAGCATGCAGGGCGATGCGCTGGAGGTACGCGTCGTTGACGGACGCGTGGTCACCGCGCCCGGGATCGGGCCGGTAGCGATGGTCTGGCTCCCGCAAGACGGGCAGTGGATGCCCTTCTCGCCGCGGACGCGTGCGCGCTCACGGCGTTGGGCAGCCAGGACGTCGGGGTGGCGGGCGTTCGCGTTGCGCCAGCGCAGGTAGGCGTGCAGGGCCCAGGTCTGGACGGTGTGGTTGCAGTGGTTGGAGTTGGCGATGGGTGCTGACTGCTCGTTCCTTCATGCTGCCCTGTTTGCTCTGGTGGCTATCGGCCTCGGCCGCCCCGCCCGCGTGAGGGGTCGCGGCGTGGCCTCGGCGGGGCGGATCGCTGGGCTTGGGCCTGGGCGCGCTGGACGCGTTCGGTGTGCTCCTGGGCGGCTCGCCCGGCGGGCATCGCGGCGCGCAGGTCGATCTCCTCGGTGATGGCCGACAGGTGCTGGCGCGCCTCCTCGATGGTGGCAGGGGTCCGGCGGCCGGGGAAAGCCAGCGCGGCCGCGCCCATGGCGCGACGCGCCTCCAGGTCGACGTCCCCGGCGGCCGGGTGGGGAGCGGCGGGCTGTGCGGTGTCGACCGGGGCACTGAGCCGGGCCACGTCGCCGGCGGCCGCGGCGGCCAGCTGCGCCAGGTGGCCATCGTGGAAGGCGCCGTAGCGGCGCTCGGTC
The DNA here is from genome assembly GCF_052983175.1 of Streptosporangium sp. G12. NCBI lineage: Bacteria > Bacillati > Actinomycetota > Actinomycetes > Streptosporangiales > Streptosporangiaceae > Streptosporangium > Streptosporangium sp. G12. Next base: position 194,334 of record NZ_JBRIQO010000017.1, read on the forward strand.
CAGGCCGGGGCCGCGGCGGCGCGGCGCCGGTGTAGATCGTGGGCCAGGGTCTTGGCGTGCTCGGCGAGGGTAGCGGCCTGGCGCATCTGTCGGTGCTGCTCGTGCCACTTCTGGATGGTGGCCACCAGCACCAGCAGCGCGGCGCCCACCATCATCCACGTCGCGGTCGCCGGACCCTTACGGGCGGCGTGGCCGATGATCCGGGCAACGGCCCGCACCTCGCCCCAGCCCGCAGGGCGGCCGCGCCCCTCACCACGGGGAGCCTGGGCCGACCACGCGAGGCGGTCGGCCAGCGCCGCGATCGGCCCCGGCCCGCCCGCGCTCGGCGTCTCGATGCGCTCGGCGAGCGCGGCCACCATCGCGGCCGCGCCCCGGCAGCCGCTCCGCCAGGCCACGACGTCGCCGGGCGGGGTGTGCTGCAGCCGCTCGCGGACGGCGTCGACCAGCTGCGCGGCGCGCTTCCACTCGCCCGCATCGAGGGCGGCCTGCTCGCCGGGACCGGCCGGGCCCGCGATATCGGGGGAGTGCCGCCACTCGGCGAGCGCCTGGTGCTCGTCGACGCCGATGTCCCACTGCTGACGCAACCGCAGCAGGGTCAGGTCCGCGGCGAGCTTGCCGCCGCCGAACCACACCGGCTCCTGCCCGTCGACCGGGCGCAGCGCGGCCGAGTAGCCGACGACGCGGTCGCGGCCGCCGGTGGCGAAGCGGGCTCGCACCAACGCCCCGCAGGCCTTGGCCCGGCGCACGAACTCCGCCTCGCTCGCCGAGCGCGCGGCGGCCGCGCGCACCAGGCGAGCCAGGCGCTGGCGCTCGGAAGGGGCGCCGGCGCGCATCTTCTGGTGCTCGGCCTTGGAGTAGCCAGGCATGCCGTGCCCGGCCCGGCCCTCCACGACCGTCAGCGCGAAGCCGCGCTCCATGTCCGCGCACACTCGGCTCATGGTGCGCCGGTCGTTCCAGGTGCCGGCGACCTCACCGTCCTCGCGCACCAGGTTCACCATCAGGTGGATGTGCTCGTTGCCGCCGACCGAGCGGCCATGGTGCACCGCGATCCACCGGCACGGCGCCCGCCCGCCCGCCGCGTCGAACCCCATCCGAGCGATCGCGGTGCGGGCCACCTCGGCCCACTGCTCGTCGGCCAGCTCCTCGCCGGGCGGCAGGGAGATCGCGCAATGCCACACCCAACCGGTCGACGGCGCGACCCCGAGCAGGATGCGGTGCGAGTCCATGTCTCGGCCCAGCGCGTAGATGGCATCGGCGTCGGCGACGTGGTCCAGCCGCGTTCCCTCGGCCAGGCCGAGGGTCACGTCGGCCGCGATGATGCGCTGGTCGGTGTGCTCGCGGCTGGAGCCAGGGCCGAACAGGTAGCGCACCAGCCCGGCGGGGCTGCTGCCGCGCTGGGCGGAGATGAAGTTGTTCACCGGCCCCGGCCCCCGTCTCGGCCGTCGTCCTGGTCGTGGTCGACGTCGTGGTCCTGGTGGTGGTCGTCCTCGAGTGCGGCGCGGCGGCCGTACGGCAGGCCGAACTCGCCGTAGAGCGCGGTCGCCGCGTCCAGCCGGGCCAGGAAGCGCAGCGTCGCGTGCATCGTCGCCTCCAACGCCGCTGGCACCTCTCCGGTGGCGTTGGCCACCTTGGCCAGCTGGTTGAGGTTGACTCCCACGGCCGCCACCAGGCGGCGCGCGGCCAGCAGCTCGGCGGCGTTCGCGCGCAGCTGGGACGCGGTCGCCGCGTCCCCGGCCAGGCCCGCCTCCACCAGGAACCGCGGCACGCTCACCCCGGCTTGCCCGGCCCGCGCGTCGACGATGGCCTGCTCGGCGTCCGACATTCGCACCGAGTGCTTGTGCGGCCGCCCGCCCGGCTCGCGCCGCTGACGCACCGGCGGCCGCGCTGCCGGCTGACCGCCCGCGCCCTCGTCGCCCTCGTCCTGGCCCCGATCGTCTCCTGCTGCCACCCGGCCTCCCCCAGCGGAGCGACCCGCCCCCCGGCGGGATATCTCCCCTAGACGATAGGAGAGGAGATCAACCGGGCGAAAGCCCGCAAAGCGATCCGGAGCCGGATCGCATATCTTGCTAGAGCAGGAAACGCTCCTCCCCGAACACCCGGCCTTCCCTCCCGCCCCCTGCTGTACGCGGTGTTGCGCGCGGACTTGTTGTCAGTGACGCCGGGCATTATCAACGGGCGGTAGCGCTGCCGTCCGTCGATAATGCCCGTATCGGACCTCGGCGCGGCAGCAGGCGGGGCGCATCGCGAACCAGTTGTTGCGCAGGTTAGGTTTCCTGCCATCTTGGCGGGTGAGGGTCGCGACGAGGTGGATGTGGTCGGCGGCGTGCCGGATGGCGATCCACCGGCACGCCTGGTCGTCGCCGTACGGCGCGATCCCCTCGGTGTCGATGATGTCGACGGGGATGGCGGCCCGTTGGACATCGGTAAGCCGGGGTCGTCGGGGACGGCGCGCACCGCGCAGTGCCACACGTGCCGGGTCAGGGGACCGGTGATGGCCACGGGGCGGTCGAGGTGGCGGGCCAGATCGGTGAGTGAGGTGGTGGGGTCGGTGGCCGGGTCTAGTTCGAAGGGATCCCATCCACCGTGCGCGCCGGTGCTCCGGTTTCGTGCAGGGGCCAGGTGCTGACCCCCTACACAGCCGGTACATGATCTTCCCTTATGCGGTGGTGTTAGGGGCAAAAACGCGGGCGAGGAAATCATTGAGGGTCACGGCGTCGAAGGAGGCGTCGAGGGATAGCGCGGTGGCGATCGAGCGTTCGCTGACCTGTCGCGGGATCTCCATCCGCAGGGCTTCGCCGGTGATCTGGTCGATCGTGCGGGCGGCGAGGGCTGGGTCGTGGCGAATCAGCCAGGTGAGTGTGCGGGCGACGGACCGGGTGATGCCGTAAAAGGCGTGGTCGGCTCCGATGGCGTTCTGGTTGTCCTTGCCACTGGCGTACTCGTGCAGCACAGCTTGACGGACGGTGATGGCAAGGTCGTGGAGGCCGACCAGCTTGGGGACGCTGGCCGCAACCTCCCAGCTGAGGGTCTCGGCGACTTCGCGGACGGATTCCTGGGTACGCCAGCGCAGGCTCCATCGCTTACGGAAGCCTTGCCGATCCCAGAGGTGGGAGAAGAAGCTCCGGCTGAAAGTGGTCCACACCTCGGCGACGCCGGGCGCCAGGGTGTGGCCGTCGTGGTCGCCGGCCACGGCCGCTTCCACGCTGTCGTCGGAGCGGTTGCGCTGTTCCACCCATTCCTGGGCGACGACGCGAGCCCACAGGTTGCGGCCGCCGACCCTGACTTGGGGCAGTGGCAGGTCGCCTTCGCCGCGGGCGATGTAGGAGCGCAAGGTGGAAGCGGCGATCCCGGCGAGCTCGGCGACCTGGGCGGGGGCGAGCAGCTGGTCACCGCTCAACTCCGGCGCCATCACGCTCACCACGCCGGCATCAAGGCTTTGACCGTCGCGAGCTTGGGCCCACAGGGCAAGGTGGTCGACCCAGTCGCGGACGGGCGGGGCATCACCGTCATCGTTGATGGCCAGATCCTTGATCTGCAGGATCGTTGCCCGGGTGGCGTCACCGCCGTGCTGTAGAAGGTCGGCGGCGGTGACGGAGGCCGCACCGGGAACCGGCCGCTCGTAGTACTTCTCCTCGGCGAAGTCGTAGACCTGGCCGGGCCGGAACCAGGCGGTGCCGTCCCACCAGTAGCCACCCGCCCGAAACAGCAGCGCCCGGGGCGCCTCGTACAGGTGGACCTGGTGGACCATCGAGACGTCGTCGTCGCGATACAGCACGACGGAGTAGCCGTGCTCAGGGTGGTAGCGCACCGCCCAGGACAGGTCGGTGCGGTCGGGGTCGGTGGTGAAGGCGAACCAGCCCTCCCGGCATGCGTCCTCACGGCCCCACATGTCCTCTCCTGTGCCGCGGCCGATCGCCTCGATGGCTGCGGGATCGTCCAACGACAGGAGGGAATCGTCGACGAAGGGAAGGTCGGGGATCGGGTGGTCGGTCCGCAGGCCGTTGGCCACCGGGCGGTAGGTGAACTGGGACACGCTGTATCTCCGTTCAACGTAGTTGCTGTACTAGTAATACAGCAGACTGGATTGATCGTTACACAGCATTTCGCGAAAAGGCCTCGACGTCCTGTCGGGCTTCGTCTGCCTTCTCTCAGAAACGGAGGGGTCCTTTGTCAGAGCAAGATCATTCGGAGGTCGGAAGAACCCCGCAGACCTCGAATTGGTTCGCACAACTCGTTCTCACTCAAAAAGCGGGATCGACCCCCTTCCGAGAGCTGCATCGTGCGAAAACTCGGATCCAAGACCTCCCCTCACACCGCATCGACGTCCGACGCCGACGACATCGAGCGCCACCCGTGCCCGAGGTGCACGGCCGAGCCCGACTCGCTGTGCCGCTCGCGGCGGCGCGGTCATTGGCACCTACCACACCGGCCGCTTCACAAAGGTGAGCCGGCTCACGAAGCTGCTGCGAGTGCCCACCCCCGCCGACCGCAGCCCCGGCCAGCCATGGCTGCCCGGCACGCCACCCCCGGCGCCCATCAACCCCGACGTGTCCACCGCCGACATCCGTATCGACTACGCCCGCTGCTCGACCCTCGGCCAGGAACTCGACGCGCTCACCGCCAAGCACATCCCCCGAGACAAGATCTTCGCCGAGAAGATCAGCACCCGGGTGCGGGTCCGCCCCCAGTTCGAGGCCGCACTAACCGCCGCCCGCGAGATCAAGGCCCACGCCCCGCACTGCCGGGGGATCCTCACGGTGTGCGAGATGAAGCGCCTGGGCCGCGACGCCGCCGAACTCACCGCCCTGGCCGACCACCTTCCGCCCACGGCCTAGTCCTGGAAATGCTCGCCGGACCCCTGGCGGGAACCTACGACCCCAGCGGACACAGCCGGCTGCTGTTCGCCTTCTTCGCCGCGATGGCCGAGACCGAACGAGAAAACGTCCGCGAATTGACCCTCGAAGGACTCGATACCGCCCGCAAGGGCAAAGCACGGCGGCCGGCCCCCGGTCATCACCCAGGACATGCTGCACACCGTGCTGCGGCGCCGCGCGATGGGCGAGTCCATCGAGCAGATCCAGCCGGACTTGATCATCGGAACCGGCAGACGCAAGGGGCACAACCCGTCCGTCGCCAGCATCTACCGCACCCTCGCCGAACACGAGAAAGCCCAGGCCTACCCCAAAGCCGTCGAACAAGCCTGCGCCGACTTCGCCGAGCTCAAAGCAGACGCCTGACTGCATCACCGCAGGCCAGACCCATATCCGTTGGATTTTTCGGCCAGGACCCCAGTTGCAGGTGAAGCCTCCGGCGAAGTGGGCCTTCAGCTCGCACCTCAGATTACTGCCTAAGAAACTATTTTTAGCTGCTAAATCAAAAATTAAAGAACTAGCTTGACGAACAGTGTGGGGTATGCAAAATTATGGTCTTACGCGAGCTGCATAGTTACCAAGCTGCTTGGAAAGGAAGTGATTTGTGACCATTGCTGTCGACTCGTCGCGCCTCTCTCTGGTGCGTGAAGAGTCCACCTACCTGGCAATCCGTACCAGCCAGGGCGGTCGGACCGTCTACACGACGCGTATCCCACTCGCCGAACTCTCGGTCATCCTCACCATCCCCGACCCGGCCAAGCCGGACCCAGACAACCGCAAGGTGGACATCAATCACGCTAAGGGCTTCGGCCAGTACCTCGCCGACAACCCCAAGTGGGTGGCCCCAGCCCTCCTCATCCGCGACACTGGCGGCTGCCGCTTCGAGCCGATCAGCGAAGACGGCTCGGTCGGCTACCTCACCGTCCCATGGTCCATCGGCGGCATCGGACGCCTGATCACGATCGACGGCCAGCACCGCATCCTCGGGGTGCACCTGGAAAAAAAGCGCATCACGGACGAAGTGGCCCGCATCGACCGGGAAATCCACCGCGCAAACGAGACCAAGAAGGCAAAGCTGGAGCAGGAGCGCGAATCGCTGATCGGCCGAATGCAGCGACTCAAGGACGAGTTCGTCGGCATTGACATCTATGTGGAGCCCGACGGCGTCAGCGGTCAGCAAATGTTCGTCGACGTCGCGGACAATGCCAAAGGCATCTCCGGTGCTGTCCGGGCTCGCTTCGACACGTCACGCATTGCCAACCGCACGCTCAGCGATATCGTTGTCCACCCCCTCTTCCTGGGCAAGGTCGACATCGAGCGCGATCGGATGACCCTGAGCAACCGCAACCTGATGGGCGCCAAGCACGTCGCCGACATCACGCGGGCCGTCATCGCCGGTCCCGGTGGCCGCGTCAGCAAGAAGGTCGAGTCGCTGACCGACAACGAGGTCATCGAGAGCGTCCGCAGCTTCCTGGATGTCATCTCCATCGCTTTCACCGCGCTCGCGGAGATTACCGAGGAGGACGTGGACAACTACAACCCCTCACTTTCCGAGAAGAAGAAGAACGAGCCGCCAGCGCCCCCTACCAAGGCCATGAGGCTGCGCGAGTCTTCGCTCCTGGGCTCAGTGGGCATGCTCCGCGTTCTGGGCGGCGTCTACCGCAACCTGCGGGAGGACGGTGCCGAGGACGGCGACATCCAAGAGTTCTTCAAGCGGCTCGATCGACACATGGCCGCCCCAGTCACTGAGGACAGCATCTGGCGTACCACAGCCGCGAACGAGGACTTCGAGCCAAACGCTTCCTCCCCGATCATGCGCCAGCAGAACGTCGTGCACCTAACCAAGGTGATCACAGACTGGTACAAGAAAGCCCCGGCCGCCATCTGATCCACCAGCAACACCGGAGCCCCCTCCACATCTCACGCGGAGGGGGCTCCTTGCTTTCCAAGGTACCCAGGATCAGCTCGGATTCATGACCTGCGACGCCGCGTCCGCATACAGCGCACAACTTGCAAAATATTTGCTGTAGATGCCAAGCGATCACGGCGCTGACCTGCTCACAAAGATTCACCCTAGGCGTTCACGATGCCGGGCTGGGGCACTGCGTTGCTGTGGCCGCCACCGGCTACCTCCGAGAAGAACTGCATCAGGCGCTTGGGGAAGCAGATCAACGTCTCGCCCTCGAGCATGTCCCCCACATGCTGGAGAGTGGCGGTGTCGATGATGGTGAAGCCCTGCAGGATGTAGTCGTCGCCGTCCTCCCAGACGGTTGGCGAGTCACCGTCGGGGCTGTCGGGACCCTTGCCGAGGAACCGGAGTGCCATGAGCCCGGCATGGCGAGGAGTGCGAACCGATCTCCAAAGCCCAGCAGGGCTAGGCACCAGATCGGGGATCGTCCTCAAGAACTCGTCCGCGCAGGGCCTCCAGCTCCCGCCTCAGAGCGCCCGACCCGACGAGCATCAGGGCGTGTACCGCGCTCACCTCCCGGGCGGATGCCCATATGCCCGATCCGCGGGCCTGGAACGGGAGGACCTCGATCGAGTGGACCCGGAAAGCGGCCGGGTCCAGGTATCGCATGCCCCCGGTCCCGCACAGGTAGGTCGTGGCGCCTGTCAGCCAGGCCAGGTCGGCCAGGCGCTGGGAGCGTTCACCGGGTGCGAGCAGATCGCTGCTGTGCAGGATCTGCCCCCGCCATCCGACCTCCTCCAGCAGCAGGCGGGTGGACAGCTCCGTCACGTCCGCCAGTCGATCCGTGTTCTCGAACGCGGCGAGTACGGGTTCGAGCCGCCTCTTGAACGGCGGCCAGTAGGCACTGTGCCGGTAGTGATCGGCGAGGAGCTGAACGACACGGCGCCGGCAGCGGGAGGGATCGGCCAGACGCGCTCCGCGGATGGAGGTAGAGCGGCCGTGTGGCAGATGGGTGGAAATGGAGAGCCACTGCGGCTGCCACGAGCCGTCGAGCGAGGCGAGGCGCGCGCGGTGCTGGTAGTCCCTGCGTGCGAACTGCACGTCGTCCAGGACGATCCAGTAGTCGGCGGCGAACAGCTTGGCCAGCGTCACCAGTCGGGGGAAGAGGTTGGGCTGGTGGATGGCGCACACCTCGCCGTACGGCAGGTCAGGGCGTAAGGAGCCTGCTGTCGAATCCGGCGCGGAGAAGAGCCTGGTAGGCGTCATGGACCTCTCCTAGGACGGGCTGCTCGATGGCGTAGCCGAGCTTGGGGTACTCGATCACGCGCTGGAGGTCGCCGACGAGCATGTCGATGACCAACTTCGGATCACCGATCGAGCTGACGTAGTCATCCAGCTCAAGCGGCTCGGAGGCGCACACCACCTCGATCTCGGGCCATACCTTTCGTGCCGTGGCGTAGGCCCGGCGTTCCATGTACGGCTTGGAGATCAGGAGTACCGAACCGGGCCGAATACCCGCATCGGCCAGTACCTGGCGGGACAGTGCGATGTTCTGGCCGGTGTTGGTGGCGTTCGGCTCCAGCAGAATCGCCTCGGCGGACATGCCGAGGTCGAGCGCGTGCTCGCGGTAGTGGACGGCCTCGCCTCGGGGGAAGCGGGCCGCGGTGGTGGGGCTGGTGGCACCGGAGAAGACGAGCAGCGGGAACCAGCCGGCGCGGTGCAGGTCGACCGCCGCGCGTGCCACCCCCAGATCGTGGCTGCCCAGGCCAATGGCCACGTCACACCGGCTCAGGTCGTGGTGCATCTGGTGGTAGTCCCAAATGGTGTGGGCGTGCTGCCACTGCTCGTCGGTGATGACCTGCTGCTTGACGCTCACTCGATTGCTCCCTGGTCGCCGTGGCAGAGGGAGGCGGATCTCCCCCTGGATGGTCCGCTGGATGCCCTCGATGCTGCGCAGTTGGTGCGCGAGCCCGTGCTGCGCGGCCTCGCGTGCGGCACGGTCGAGGATCACCACCCCATCATCCACGGTGGCCCGATCCGAAAGCAGGACGTGCCCGTAAGCCGTCTCCAGCCGGACCCGCTGCATGGGCGCATCGGTAACTGCGGTGACGCGGGCGAGGTCGATCAGGCGTAGCGCCTCCGAAAGGTTCCCTGCGCCACGGTGGGCCAGAGCGAGTTTCTGGTGCGCGACGGACCAGTCCTCGGGTTCACCGAGGTTCTCGAACTCGCGGATGGCGGTCGTCATCAGGCGGGCGGCGTAGTCGTTCTTGTCGTTCTTGCTCAGGGCGGTCCCCACCCACAGCCGGGCTCGCGCCCTATCGCGTGGTGAGAGCCGGTCGTCCACCGCCAGCGCCTCATATTCCTTGGCGGCCTCGTTCAACCGGCCCCCCATCTCGGCGACCACCGCCAACGAAAGGTCGAGCTGCGCGATACGACGGGGAATGTCGAGCTGTCCGTAGATCGATCGGGCGCTGAGGTAGGAGCGGCGAGCGGACAACGGGCCGGCGACTGCTCCTTGGTCGCGCTGGAGGTCGCCGAACAGCGTCGTCGATCGTGCGAACAGGTAAAGACCCTTGTCGTCCAACGCGTGCGGGTCGTAGCGGGTGAGCCATCGGTTCAGCAGGTCGGTGGCGTAGCTGAAGCTCTGGCGGCTGAGGGCGACCACAGCCCGGTCAAGGTCGTCTGTCCAGGTCTCGTAGTCCCAGGCCCGTGGTCCCATCCGGGTGACTCTCAGCCCTTGGTCCACGTCCTGGCCGAGTTCCAAGAGCAGCGTCTCGAACCGCAGGTGAGTCGCCGAATTCGCGCGGGCGAGCGCGGTGTCCAGGATGGCTTGGGTGTCCGGACGTGGCCGAGTAGCGGTACCGAACTGGTCCCACTTCGCCACGGTGCGGGGAGCCACGCCGAGGTGCTGCGCGAAAACCCGCACGCTCATCCGCAGGGCTCGGCGAAGTGCACGCGCTTCGAGACCGGTCCACTCATGCACGGTCGTCACGTCGCTGCTCCCTTCCACGGCCATGGAAGCACGCAGAGGTACCGAGGGCCTGCGGAAGTGCGACGCAAGTGCGACAGCGGGTCGTATCCAGCGGGGTCGGGGCTGGCCATGCTCAAAGAGCGGGCCGTAAGCCCCGGCCACGGTAAGGACGGCTACCTTGTGGACACTCACCGAACAACACGATGTGGACGGCCCGATCGTCTACGGGTACCTGCGGCTGCATCGTTCGACGCCCGAGCGGCACGCCGCCCTGACGGTGGCCCTCGCCCAATACTGCGAGCAGCACGAACTGCAGCTCTGCGGCATCTTCACCGATCGAGGGGCCGCATCGTCGGACGACTCGGCCTTCGCCGGCCTGCTGGACGTCCTTCTCATGTCCGGCGCCTACGGGGTGGTTCTGCCCACTACGCACCACCTGGGCGAGAAGCCCGTCGCGACTCGGCGGCGGGAACAGCTGAACGCGATTGGGGCGCGGCTGCTGGTCGTGCGGGGAGCCCTCCGTACCACTGGCTCTTCCGCCGGCCGACCGGCCGTGACTCTGGCCCGCGCCGTTCCCTATGACCAACTCGAACCGACTCGCCAAGGACCCGATGATGATTGACACCTTCGTCGCACCACCGCCCGGCTGCGAATTCAACCCGAATGTGCCAGCGGTGGAGCGCACGTACGCCGCGCTCGCAGGTGCCGACAAGATCGGCTTCGAGGCCGACCGTGCAGCCGCCGGCAAGCTGAAGGGGGCGATTCCTGGGGTAACCGAGGTCGTCCAAGAGAACGCAGCGGCTGTCGCGCGGGCTGTCGCCTCCCCGTACACCTTCGTGAAGCGCTCGATGCGGCCCCGGTATGACCCCGGCGCCGTCGAGGTCGCCCAACTGGTACAGGCGCGGGCGCCCCGCTGGGTTGTCCTGTGGCGCCCGTACTGGCGGGTCCTGCAGGCGTGGGAGTGCTCCGACCCGCGACTGTGTCGCACCGTCATGGGGCGCAGCGCCGCCGAGCTGTGGCAGCGCATGCAGGAAGCTGAACTTGATCTCTGGCGGGCCTCCCCGCGCGCCATGACCGCGAACCGGCCACCTACCACACCCATCTCGGGTGGCCGTGAGAATCTGCCAGAGGCGGCCCCGAGACGATCACCGGACCCGGCAGCACCCCGCCGGTTCGGAAGACCTCGGGGCCCCAGAACACACCGAAAGGGAGCGCATCGTGTTCACGTACGGTGACGCGTTCCTGGCGGTCGCCGCCGGGTGGCCGTGTTGCTTCTCCTCGTCTTGGCGTGGACAGCCGAGCAGGTTCACAACGTGCGGCCGTCCACGTACTCCGGCGCGGGCACATGCCCCTACCTATCGCCCATGCTGCCCCGCGCCCCCTACTACGACCCGCCGCCCACGATGTGCCCCGGGAGGCCGTCGTGGGTGGCGGGCTCCAGCCCCTGGCCGGACCCTTCCCACGTGGCGAGCGCGCAGGCTCGCCAGCGGGCCGGCCAGGGGGGAAGGCGGGCACCCTGTCGAGGAGTGCAGGTTGTCCGCCTTCCTCCCCCAGCGGGCCGCACGCCTCGTGGAGAGAGCAGACGAGGATGACGAGAACCCGCCAGTCGCAGGCGGTCAAGCAGGAGGGCCCCACCCCCGAGTGGGAGTCGTACGCGTCACACGGCGCCATCCTCCGGGTCAGACACACCTCGTGCCGCGGCCGGTACGAACTGGCGTCGGAGGGCGGCGAGTTCTTCGTGCTTCGCCCCGCCGACAGGCGCGGGCACGAGCAAACCAGCCGAGGCCGGGCCTACCGCGACGTCATCCAGATGTACGCCGCCCTGGTGCGCAAGCACCACCTTGACCACACCAGCCGCGGCGAATGGTACGAGGCCGACCCGTACGTGAACCAGGCGGAAGCGGGCTGACTACGCCCCTGCCCAGCTGGCGTGGACACCCCACGTCAGGAACCCGAAACAGGACAAGGAGTAGAGACATGAGCACTCTGACCCCGCAGGAGACGGCCACGGTCGACACGGGAGAGACGTTCGACCCGTTCGCCCTCAACATCGAATTCATCGAGAACACCCCGGCGGCCGACACGGTGCTGATGTGCACCACCGGCGACAACTGCGGAACCTCCTGCCCGAGCGCCTGCACGACCTCGTAGTCCGCGGGGCGCGGGTCCGTACGGGCCCGCGCTCCCTTCTTCCCCAGAACGGAGCGTGAGTGATGACGCGGTCGCGGCGGACCCTGTACCGGTGCACGGGCGCCGGGATGCTGCGCGCGGCGGTGAACCTTTCCGCCCCCGCCCTGCCGCAGTGGCCGGGGCCCGCCGCGTCCCTCGAGCAGTGGCGTTCGTGGCTCGGCCCGGTCTGGGCCGATGCCACGTTCCGGCGCGCGGTCTCCAGTGCCAGCCTGGATCTGGCCCGCCAGGTAGAGGCAGTTCTGGACGGGCGGTTGTCGAACGCTCGCCGGGCGCGTCGCACCGCACTCGCGGTCGCCCGGTACGCCATCAGGTATGAGCACCGGTCCACGCCGTTCGGCCTGTTCGCCGGCGTCTGCCTGGTCGACTTCGGCGAGACATCCGCCGTGCTTGTCGGGGATGAGCACGAGATCGTCACCCGAGCCGACCCCCGGGCGCTGGACAAGGTGGTCAGCGCCCAGGAGGCCGGCGGCGCGTCGATGGCGGCCGTCGAGGTGTGCGTCAACAACCTGGTGTACGTGCGCGACGGCCGCGTCTTCGTGCCGTCCGAGGGCGCGTCGGAGTTCTCCCTCGCGCTGACGCCTGCGCTGACGCTCGTTCTCCAGGCGGCCACGTCACCCATCCGGTATGCGGCGCTCGCGGGCAAACTCGCCGCAGAGTTCCCGCAGGTGGAGGAACACCACCAGGCGGCGTTTCTCGCAGAGCTGCTGCGGCTTCGGCTGCTGCTGTCGGCACTGCGTGCCCCCGCCACGGTCGTTGACCCGGCAGCCGTCCTGCCTGCCGTCACCTTGGATGCCCGCGATCGGGAGGCGTGCGTGGATCTACGGCTGGACGCCACGGTTCGGCTGCCGGAGACAGTCGCGGTAGAGATGGAAACCGTGGCGACCTTGCTGGCCAGGCTCGCGGCCAACCCAACCGGCACCCGGGCGTGGCGGCGCTACACCGAGCGGTTCGCCGCCCGATGGGGCGAAGACGCCGAGGTCGGCCTGGAGCAGCTCGTTGACCCGGACAACGGGTTGGGCCTGCCTGACGGGTTCGGCTCGGTGTCCGAGCCGCCACGACCGATGTCGCGGCGCGACCGGCTGCTGTTGGATCTCGCAGGGACCGCCGCCGTCGAACGCCACCGGACGGTGATCCTGTCCGAGCCGCTCATCGAGGAGTTGGAGGCGGCCGCAGGCGAACCCACCGCCCTGGCCCCGCACTTCGAGGTGTGCGCACAGGTCCAAGCCCGTTCGCTTCCGGCGCTCGACCGAGGCGACTTCCGCGTCCGCGTTCAGACCGTCTCCAGGGCGGCAGGCACGATGACGGGACGATTCCGGCACCTGTTCCCACAGGCCGCCGAGCAAGTAGTCCTTCCCACGGTTGACCCTGTGGCGGAACTGGCTCAGTTGTCGTTTCATCCCTCCCGCGTCGAGGCCGACCTGCTCACGCGCACCCCGCAAGTCCTGACGAAGCTGGTCAGCGTCGGAGAGCACCGGGGCAGCGACGCCAAGGTTTTCGTCCCCTCTGATCTGGTCGTAGGTCTGCGCGGTAGCCACCTCTACCTCGCGGTGGCCGCCACCGGGGAGCGCCTGGAGCTGCTCGCGCCGACCGCGCTCAACTTTATGTGGAACAACTTCACCCCGCCGCTGGCCCGGTTCCTGGCCGAGATCAGCCGTGCCGCGACTCCGCAGGTGACCTGGTTCGACTGGGGTGCGGCGTGGACATTGCCGTTCACGCCGGGGCTGCACTATCGGCGCAGCATCGTCGTTGCCGCCCGCTGGCAGCTTCGGGCCCGCGCCCTGCCCGGCTGTACGGCGTGCCTGGACGAGTGGGCCGCACAGCTGCATGCCTGGCGCGGCCGGGCGGGTGTGCCGGAGCGTGTGCTCCTGGCCATGGACGATCAGCGCCTGCTGCTGGACCTCACCGGGGGGATGGACCTGGACGTGCTCCGTACGCACCTGTGCGGCTCCCCTATCGCGGTGCTCTACGAGGCGCCTCCGCCGGACGTGGATGGATGGATCGGCGGGCGGGCCCACAGCATCGTCGTCGCGGTCAGGGCGGGCCGATGAGCCCGCCCACGACGCAGGCCCTGGCCGAGGGTGCGCTGGGGATGGCGTTGCTGCACATCGAGCGCGGCAACCTTGCCGCAGCCCGGCCTCTGCTGGCTGAGGCGGTCGCCGGCGGCGTCAGCACCGGCTCCAACGCTTCTCTGTTCCACGGCGCCCCGGCCCTGGAGTTCGTGCTTGGCCGTGCCGGGCGCGCCGACCAGACCGTTCAGACGGCCGTCGACCGGGTCGTGGCCGCCCGGCTCGCCGCGGCCCGCTGCCGACGAAAGGCGACCCGGCTCCCGGCACTGGCAGAGTTCGATCTCATCCGGGGGCTCACCGGGCTGGGGGTGGTGCTGCTTTCCCGAGCAGGCTCGCCGCCGCCGCTGCTGCAGGAGGTGCTGGCCTACCTGGTGACGCTGGCAGTCCCGGCCGAAGCCGATGCCCAGGTCCTGCCCGGGTGGTGGTCGCCGGACAGCCCCACGCATGAGGAGATCACCGGTGGCCACGCGAACAACGGTGTGGCCCACGGCATCGCCGGCCCGTTGGCGCTCCTATCTCTCGCCGCCCGCCGCGGCGTCCTGGTGGAAGGCCAGATAGGCGCCATCAAGACGTTCACGGCCTGGCTGGAGAAGTTCGGCTCCTTCTACTGGATCACCCTGGACCCGCTCGCCGCTGAGGCGTTGCGGGCGCCGCCCCTGCGCCCCTCCTGGTGCTACGGGGACCTTGGTATCGCCCGCACGCTGCAACTGGCGGCCTGCGCGCTCGGCGACGACGCCCGCAGGCAGAAGGCCGAAGAACTCGCCATCGCCGCCCTCACCGACCCGGCCCGCCTGAGCCGGGTCACCGATGCGTCCCTCTGCCACGGCTGGGCCGGGCTGCTGACCGTCACGACCGCCCTCGCCACCGACAGCCGTACCCCCGACCGGTTCGCCGAGCCCATCCGGCAGACCCGCCAGAGGTTGGAAGCCGGGATCCCCGCACTGTCCAAGCCCGGGTTCATGGAAGGCCGAGCCGGGGCGGTCATGGCTCTGAAGGGCTCCAACGTGACCGGCTGGACCCGCGCCCTGTTGATCAACTGACCCGCCACCACAACCGAGCAGGAGCGAACCGAGGACATGGACTGGAACGACGAGAACCTACCGCTGCCCGACGAACCGAAGTGGTGGCACGCCACCATCCGCTTTCCCAGCGATGCCGGAGTGACCCCGAAGGCTGCGACCGCACTCGCGGCCGCGCTGTCCGGCTGGCGTTTCCACTTCCTGCGCAAGGAAGGCAATCTCCGGCTGCGCACCGAGAGGCCCGCTGCCGACCTGCTCGATCAGCTCGTCGCCGACGAGGTCGCGGCCGGTTGGGTTGGCGGCATCTACGAACCGGAGATCGAAACCTTCGGCGGTGAGCAGGGTATGGCCATCGCCCACGAGGTGTGGTGCGCCGACAGCCCCGCGGCCTTGGCCGAGACCGGCAGCCCGTACGCCCGTGAGCGGTGCATCCTGCTGCTCTCCACCATGAACCGCGCGGCGGGCCTCGACCCGTTCGAGATCAGCGACGTGTGGGCGACATTCGGCAACCTCCGCCCGGCGATCGACCCACCGCAGGTGGCCTACCAGGCGTCTGCGATCACTGCCATGCGGCGCCTCGTGCACGCCGACGCCGCCAAGCGGAACACCACCGAACCCGGCTGGCCTGACCGCGTCGCCGCGTTCGAGGACGCTGGCCACCGCCTGGCCCGGCTCGCGACCAGTGGGCAACTCCGGCGGGGGCTGCGCGCGGTCCTCGCCCACCATGCGATCTTCGCTTTCAACCGCGCGGCCACACCTGTGGCCGAGCAGGCTGCCGCGGCCTGGCTGGGCTGGAACGTCGCCTTCGGAGACGGCGACCCGGCCACCGTGTCCAGCAGTCAGTCCGCACCCGTAACCCTTATTTTCAAGAGGATGGAGAGCACCATCACTACGACCGACCCCGCCGAGCTGCGCAACGCCATGGTGGACAAGTTCACCGGCTCCGGTCACCTGCGCACCCCTGAGATCATCGACGCCTTCCGGAACGTCGAGCGCCACCGGTTCATCCCCGACGTCGAGGTCGTCGCCGCCTACGTCGATGACGCCGTGTCGGTGAAGAACGACCGAGACGGCGAGATGATCTCCTGCATCTCCGCGCCGTCGATCGTCGCCACCCAACTGGAGCAACTGGGAACAGAGCCCGGCCACAAGGTCCTGGAGGCCGGGGCGGCCACCGGTTACAACGCCGCCCTCCTCGGGCGACTCGTCGCCCCCCGCGGCCGCGTGTGGACGGTGGACGTCGACACTGACCTCGTCAACACCGCCGCGAAGCATCTGGCCGCTGCCGGCGCGTCGAACGTGACCGCGCTGCTGGCCGATGGCGCGGCCGGTCTGCCCGAGCATGCCCCGTTCGATCGGATCCAGTTCACCGTGGGCGCCGGTGACATCCCCCTCCCCGTCCTGAATCAACTGGCCCCGGACGGCCGTCTCGTCATCCCGATGCGGATCCGCGGCAGTATCTCCCGCTCCTTCGCCTTCGAGCGCGACGGCGAGACCTGGAAAACCGTCTCCTGCGAGATGGCCACGTTCGTCCCGCTGCGCAAAGGCGTATGTGATGACGTCCGTACGGTGGTCCCCATGGCCGGGGAGGGCAATATCCGGCTGGAAACCTACGGTGAGCAGCTCGTGGACCGGGAGGCGATGCGGACCGTCCTGGACGAGCCCTCCCACCAGGTCTACACGGGCGTGAAGCTCCGGCAGGGTTCACCCTGGGAGTGGGTCTATCTGTGGTTGGCGTGCGTCCTGCCCAACGGCCTGTCTCGGGTGCCTGGCCGGCGGCCCGGGTTCACCCCGCATTTCGGGTGGGGTTCGATGGCGGCGCTCGACGGCGACAGCCTGGCCTATCTGACCGTCCGCGAGGGGGAGGACACCGTGGGCCGGTTCTGGGAGATCGGCGTCATCGGTCACGGCCCGCGCGCCACCGACCTCGCCGAGCAGGTCGCCGCCGCGATCCAGGAATGGGACCGCGACTACGGCAACGACGCCCCGGCCCCCGGCTTCCGCATGGCCACAGCCGCCAACCGCGACCTGCTGAAGGCCGCTGACTCACGCTTCGTCATCGACAAGACCAACAGCCGACTCGTCATCGACTGGCCGTAGGAAGGGGAGCAGCGTGATGAACCCTGCGATCACCGCCCGTATCCCGCTGGTCTGCCGCCCCAAGCCCCCCGGGCTTCCACTGGACAAGCGCATTGCAGAGCTCACCGCGCTAACCGCCGAAACACCCGGCGCGGACCACTCCAAGCGGGTGGCCCGCGCCTGTGGTGTCCTCAATTTCTCCGCGCTCATCGCCTCCGACAGCGGCATGCCCGACCTGGCAGCCGAACTGTGCTGGCGGCAGCACAAGGTCTTCGCCGAAGCCGAGAGCCTGGACCAGGACATCGCCGTGATGTCGCTGATGCCGCTGGTGAACATCGCCCGACTCCTGATCCGCGAAGGTGAAGGTAGCGCTGCCTTCGCGGTGCTACAGCAGTTGTACCGGGCCGCCGAGCAGCGCGGCGCCACCGTCATCCGCGATCACGCCGTCGACCTGTCGCCGTTGACCCGGACCGTCGCGGACCACCGCACGATCTGTACGGAGCTGTGGGTCGCCCTGCTGATCGACGGCGCCAGAGCCCTCGCGAGCGTCGGCCGTTGGACCGAGGCGGCCGAATCCATGGCCGCGCACCGCGGCGTCGGTCAGCGGCTTCTCGACGGCCGCCAGCTCACGATCATGTCGCTGATGGAACAGGGCCTCCTGCAGCAGGCCGCCACCATGATCGACTCCAGCGTTCCTACGGAGCCCTGGGAGAACGCCGTCGCCGCCATCCTGCGCGTCCACTGCCGTCCTCCGACCACGCCGACACCACAGGACGAACTGGACCATGTGGGGCGGGAAACTCTCGCGCTGATCACCGATCCCGACCCGATGACCGCAGCGTTCCGGACTCGGCTCGCCCTGACCATGCTCGACCTGACCGTCGACCGACCCACGGCATATGACTTCGACCTGCGGTCCACTGTCGTCGGCGTGGCCTGCATGGACGCCTACGCTGCTCGAGAGGTCATGGGGCACCACGGGATGCGCTCCCGCATGACGCCGCAGCAGGAACAGGCAGTCGCCGGCGTGCTCACCGCCTCGGGGTTCGGCGCCGGGTATCTCCCAGCAGCTCACCTGGATGCCCTCACTGCCGCAGTCCGTCACGGCGAGGACAGCCTGCGTGCCCTGCTTACCGAGCTACACGGAGCGGCCTGAGCCGACCTATGATCGCTAGACGACCCCGGGCTACGCGTCAACGAGATGGCTCCAGGGGCCGCGTGGACTACCGTGTGGTTATGAGTTCTTGTACGGCCCCGGTCCGGGGCCATCGAACCGCCAGCGCAGCTGCGGCTTGCCCTGCGTGCAGCGGCCGACGCTCCGGGTACTCATCGCCCCGGCCTTACTATCCGCAGCCGGATTACATGTCGCGGAGCAGTAGCGAGGGCGGCGCGAGCAGTAGAGGCGGCTCCACTAGCGGCAGAACGCGGCCGCCTTGGTCACCGAGCACCTCCTCCGTGACTTACACGCCTGCCGAGGTGCGGGCGCTGACTCCCGTTCGCCGCACCGTCGAGTTGCGCGCGCGTCTACAGCCAGACCTTCGCGATGTCTTCCTCTGCCACGCGTGGGATGACCGGCGCGGTGCTGCTAAGGAGTTGCACGACCTGCTGGATGCAGAGGGCGTGTCGGTCTGGTTCAGCGAGAAGGACATCGTGCTCGGCCAACCGTTCATGCGGGAGATCGACAGAGGCCTGGCGAGGTCGCGTACGGGTCTCGTCCTGGTCACCCCAGCGCTACTGAAACGCGTCGACCGCCGGGGCGTCTCTGACAAGGAGCTCTCGGAGCTCCTTGCACGTGACCTACTGCTCCCTGTCGTGCACGAGACGACTTACGACGAACTCCGGAAGGTTAGCCCCTTGCTTGCCTCCCGAAACGGGTTGAACACGGCGGATGATTCGATGGCAGACATTGCCAACAAGATCGCCGAGCTGGTCTCCGTTGAGGACGATCTGACCGCGCCCCTCACATCGGCGAACTAGGCGTCCGGCAGCGTGCCCGGGCGTCACTCCGCGTTGCCGGTGCCAAGCCCAGAACACGGGAGTCGGTGGAGCCTGCATGCAGGACCTAGCCGACCAGCTCGCCTGGCCCCCCTCACGGGTCCGTGAGCTGCTTGGGATGGCTGACCAACGCCCGGCACTTCGCATCGTTCCGTAGTCACGAAAGGCGAGGTAACCGACTGAGCCGTCATCCTGTCGAAGATCCAATCCGCGTTCAAAGGGGGTTTGGGATCGATAGTCCGGAAATTGTCACACCCTCCGGGTAGAAATGAAGGGTGACTTCCAGTAGCGGCAACCCCACCGAGGACGAGACCTGTGAGCGGTTCGTCCTGCCCGCTCTCGTCCGAGCCGGTTGGAATGTAGAAGTGCAGGTCAAGAGCCGGTACCGGATCAATCGCGGCCGGATCCAGCCGACCGCCCGCCGCCACCATCAGCAGCGCCCGCTGATCACCGATTACGTGCTGGAATACTCCGACGGCCTGCCGCTCGCCGTCGTCGAGGCCAAACGCTCCCGCATTGATCCCGCTGAGGGTTTCGAGCAGGCCAAACGCTACGCCGAGCTGCTGGACGTCCCGTTCGCCTACTCGACGAACGGCACCCGCACCATCGAGGTCGACTACCGGACTGGCCTGATCTCGGAGATCTCGGAGTTCCCCACGCCGGAGCAGCTCTGGGCCCGGTACCGCAATGACCGATCCCTCGCCGACGACGCTCATGCCGACTTAGCCTCCGCGCCGTTCAAACTGACCCGCAACTGGGACGGCACTCCGAAGGACCCCCGCTACTATCAGCGCAACGCGATCAACCGAGCCGTCCAGGCCATCGCCAAGGGCCAACGACGGTTACTCCTAGTGCTGGCCACCGGCACGGGCAAGACCCTGGTCTCGGCGCAGATCGTTGCGAAGCTGTGGAACGCGAACTGGCCAGAAAAGGGGCGGCGGCCCCGTGTCCTGTATCTCGCCGACCGAAACATCCTCATCGACCAGCCCAAGGACGGCTACTTCACCGAGATGTTCGGCGAGGCCGTCCACCGGCTCGGCCAGGGCCGAGTGCAGAAGAGCCGCAACATCTACTTCGCGCTGTACCAGTCGCTGTCGCAGCCCGGCGGGGCGCAGGACTTCTACACGAGGTTCGACCGGGACTTCTTCGACCTCATCATCGTCGACGAGTGCCATCGGGGCAGCGCCTCGGAGGGCTCACAGTGGCGCGAGATCCTGGAGTACTTCGAGCCCGCCGTCCAGCTGGGTCTGACGGCCACGCCGATCAGCCGTAAGGACGTCGACACTTACCACTACTTTGGCGACGCGATCTACGAGTACTCCCTCGCCCAGGGCATTCGCGACGGTTTCCTCGCCCCTTACCGGGTCCGCAACGTCCGGATCGATATCGACCTGTACGGCTGGCGGCCGGACGCAGGTCAGCTTGACATGTACGGCAGAGAAATCCCCGATGAGCTGTACGGGCCGAAGGACTTCGAGCGGCTCGTGGCGATCCTCGACCGCACCGACGAGGTAGCCCGCTACCTGACGGAATATCTGCATAAGACCGGCCGAATGCACAAGACCATCGTGTTCTGCCAGACCAACGACCACGCGATGCGCATGGTCGAGGCGCTGACCCGCGCCAACGCCGACCTGTCGCAGCGGTATGGCCACAAGTGGGTCTGCCGGATCACCGGAGACGACCACGAGGCCGGCCGAGAGCGCCTGGACGAATTTCGCGATGACCGCTCCGAGGTCCCGGTCATCGCGGTAACGTCGCGGATGCTGTCGACGGGCGTCGACATCCCGACCATCCGCAACATCGTGTTGTTCCGGGTGATCCGCTCGATGCCGGAGTTCAAGCAGACGATCGGCCGCGGCACCCGCCTGTCGCCCGAGACCGGCAAGTTCGCGTTCGACATCATCGACTTCGTGGACGCGACCCGCCTGTTCTACGACCCCAAGTTCGATGGCCCGCCGCTCCGACGGCTCCGCGACGAGGCAGACCCGGACGGCAGCTTCATCACCTTCCCCGAGGACCTCGACGACACCGAACCTGAACCGGACCTGGACGAGGTCGCCGAACCCGAGGCCGAGTACCTCGGTGCGGAAGGCGGCGAGCTGCCTCGGATGATCACCGACCCCGACGAGATCGATGACATCCGTGCCGAGGGCCGCACCTACTACATCGACGACGTCGAGGTCAGCATCGTTGGCACGGCCGTCTTCGTCACCGAGACCGATGGCACCGGCCTGCGACTGCGGCTGGTTCGGCTGGAGCAGTTCATCAAGGACAGACTCCACGAGCTCGACCTGTCCCCGAACCAGCTGCTCGCCCAATGGGCGCACAGCCGGAGCCGCGCGGAGCTACGCAAGCGGCTGGAGTCCTCAGGAATCAGCTCCGCCGACCTCGGCGAGCTGACGGGTCGCCCCGACGCCGACGCCATCGACCTCCTGATCTATCTCGGCTGGGGCCTCCCCGTGCTCTCGCGCTCGGAACGAGCACTCCGCTTCAAAGTCCAGCACCGCGAGTTCCTGGAGTCGTTCGCCCCCGAGGCCCGCGCGATCCTCGAACGCCTGCTGGAGCAGTACTCCTCCCACAACGAGAAGGAACTCGAGCTGGACTCCGACTCCATGAAGACACCCCCCTATCGTGGCTTCGGCACCGTCGTCGAGATCGCCGAGCGTTTCGGAGACCGCGCCGGGGCCGGGCTCCGCGTCGCCGTGGACCAGCTAAGAACCCGTTTGTACGAGGCATCCTGATTTCTCTCCAGGACAAAAGTAGCGATACCTCTATCACGCACAAAACTAAAAACGACTATAAGTTTCACCTGCGCTAACCTTCCATGTATGAGGCAGCGGGAGAAAGAACCCCGGACCCGGCTCTGGCGCCGGGCCGCCCGTCAGCGCGGCTTCTTCACGGCGGCCCAGGCGCTGCTCGACGGCTACTCCTACCAGTCGCAGCACTTCCACGTCCGCCGGGGCAACTGGACGCGCATCGACCGGGGCCTGTACCGCTTCCGCGAGTACGCCGACCTCCCGTCGAGCGACCTGGACCATCTGATCCGCTGGTCCCTGTGGAGCCTGGACCGCGCGGTCTTCTCCCACGAGACAGCCCTGAGCGTCCACGGCCTCGCGCCGGTCGACCCGGCCGTCGTCCACATGACGGTTCCGCCCGGATTCCGCCAGCGGGACCCCGCCGTGCTCACCCACCGCGCAGACCTGTCCCCCGCCGACGTCGAGCACCGCAACGGCTTCCGCGTGACGACTCTCGCCCGCACCCTCATCGATCTGAACATCCCGCCGACGAACAAGGATCTCTGACGACCATGGCCCCACCCGCGAAGAAGCAGGACACGACCTCCCGCGCCCGTCTGTCGGCCGTCATCAAGTCGGCCCGCGACATCATGCGCAAGGACGCGGGCCTAAACGGCGACCTGGACCGCCTGCCCCTACTGTCCTGGCTGCTGTTCCTGCGCTCCTTCGACGCGCTGGAGGCCGAACGCGAGGTGTTCGGCGAAGACCCGATCATCAAACCGGAGTACCAGTGGCGGGCCTGGGCCGACGATGAGACGTTCACCGGCGCGGACCTGCTGGCGTTCGTCAACGTCAAGCTTCTGCCGGAACTCGCGAGCATGCGCAGTGACGTGCCTGGCGACCCGCGCAACGTCCTCGGCCAAGTGTTCTCCGGCGTCCAGAACCGGATGCTGTCGGGCTACCTGTTCCGCGACCTGGTCAACCAGATCCGCGGCATCGACTTCAACAGCAGCGACGACATCCACACGATGGCGTTCCTGTACGAGGACCTACTGAAGCAGATGCGCGACGCCGCGGGCGACTCCGGCGAGTTTTACACCCCGCGCCCCGTCATCCGCTTCATGGTCGAGCAGACCTTCCTCAAAATCGGCGAGTCGATCATGGACCCGGCGTGCGGCACCGGCGGCTTCCTCGTCGAGGCCTACACCGAATTGTTCCCGCAAGCCACCGGCAAGGTCCTCCAGCAGCAGCTGTTCAACAACATCCGCGGCATCGAGAAGAAGCCCCTGCCGTTCCTGCTCTGCATGATGAACCTGACCTTGCACGGCATCCCCTCCCCGAAGGTTCTCCACGCCAACTCCCTCCGCGTGATGATCGACGAGAAGGGTCCCGGCTCCCAGGTCGACGTCATCCTCACCAACCCGCCCTTCGGCGGCGAAGAGGAGGACTCGATCGCCAAGAGCTTCCCGTCCGGCTACCAGACCCGCGAAACCGCCTGGCTCTTCCTCCAGGCCGTCATCAAGAAACTGAAGCCCGGCGGCCGCTGTGCCATCGTCCTTCCCAACGGTGCCCTCTTCGGCGAGGGCATCGGCGCCAAGATCCGCAAACAGCTCCTCGAGGAGTGCGACCTCCACACCATCGTCCGCCTCCCTCAAGGCGTCTTCGCCCCATACACCCAGATCCCCGCCAACCTCCTCTTCTTCGACAAGACCGGCCCCACCAAGGAAACCTGGTTCTACGAGATCACTCCCCCCGAAGGCCGCAAGGGCTACGCCAAAACCAAGCCCATGCGCTATGAGGAGTTCGAAGCCTGCATCGAGTGGTGGGGCGGCTTGGATCGCTCTGGCCGGGACTCAACGGATCGCGCGTGGCTCGTTCCCGCCTCCGACATCATCAGCCAGGGTTACAACCTCGACCTCGCTAACCCGACCGAGGAAGATGATCTGTCCCATCGCCCGCCCGCCGAGCTCATTGGCGATCTGATCTTCACCGAGAACGAGATCCTCACACTCCTCTCCTCGCTCGCGAAGGACCTGGAGGGATGAGCGTGACCACCTACTCGGAAGTCGCTCTCGGCACGTTCCTACGGCAAGAGGCAGACACCGTGGCCATCAACCCGGACGCGACTTACACGACGGCGGGCATCTACAGCTACGGGCGCGGGCTCTTCAAGCGCCCGCCCATCACCGGCTCCGAGACCAATTACACCAAATACAACAGAATCCGGGAGGGGCAGTTCATCTACAGCAAGCTCTTCGGCTGGGAAGGCGCGCTCGCCACCGTGCCGGAAGAGTTCGACGGCCTGTACGTCTCCCACGAATTCCCGACCTTCCACATCGACAACACCATCGCCGACCCTGGTTACGTCGCCCACCTGGCCACTTGGCCTGGCCTCCATGACAAACTCCGTGACCAGGGCACCGGTATGGGCTCCCGACGTCAACGAGTCAACGTCGACCGCCTCATCAGCGCCACCGTCCCTCTGCCGGACCTGGACGAGCAGCGCCGCGTCGCCGCCCGCCTCGACGCCGCCACGGCGAAGCTTGGTGAGTTTGCCAAGCTTCGCTCTCGCGCGGAAGCTCTCCGCGTCGCAATTCGCGAGTCCGTGTTCCACGAAGAGCAAGGCAATGCGCCGACTCGGCTGGGGAACGTGCTAAGCCTCGAGCGGATCCTTGTGACACTTGAACCAGACGCGCAGTACTCGCAGATTGGAATCCGTTCATTCGGCAAGGGCATATTCCATCGCCCGCCAGTTCCCGGCAGCGAGCTCAGCAAGCTCAAGTACTTCGAGATCCATCCGGACCGTCTGGTAGTAAGCAACATCATGGCTTGGGAGGGCGCAATTGCTATCTCCGGCATCAACGAGTCAGGCTTCATCGGGTCGCACCGCTTTCTGACCTACCGCCCGTCGGATGCAGTTGATATCCGATACCTAAATTACTTCTTTCAGACTCGCGCGGGCCGCGACCTGATCCGGAGCACATCCACGGGAACGGTACTTCGGAACCAGACCCTCTCGATGAAGGACTTCGAGTCTCTCTCGGTTGCTCTTCCCAGCAAGAGGCGGCAGGAGGAAATCGCCCGGATGCTGGACCGGCTTGAGGACACGCAGAACCGTTCGGACCAGCAGGCGGACCTGGGCGTTACTCTAACCAAATCGCTGCTGAATGCGGCGTTCAGCGGGCGGTTGTGAGCGGGGGCGGGGCTTGCCCGGCCTCGCCCGGATCGTTCGTCAGGGCCGGTGAGCGCGGATCGCGGCAAAGAGCGTATGGGAGTCGGTGTCCGTGACATTCAGGGGTCCCTCGCCGGGTTTCCTGGAATCACGGATCAGGATGTGGTGCCGGAGGGAAGCGAGCTCGACGCATTCGGCACCGGAACCGCTGTAGCTGCTCTTTCGCCACGCCAGGTCCGCGACCTCGCGAGTCACTCGTATTCCTTCCGTTTAAGCTTTATCCAAGTAACGGGCTTGAGCTGAGGGAGGAACTCGCTGAACGGGAGTGCGCGTGAATACGTCGGCGGAGCTTCGCCGATGGGCTCCCGGCGTGTGGGCTTGGTACGAGCATGCGACGGGCACCTGGTGGGTCTGCCGTGACCGCCCGACCGGCTCGTCGAGGCCGGCGACCGGATGGGCTCGTGCGAGCCGTCCCCGCCGGTTGGACCGGCACCGGTGCGATGGTCACGGGATCCTGGCCCACGAAGTCTCGGTGACGATGACGTGGTCGAGTAGGCGGAGCCCGACCGTGGTAGCGGCGTCGCGGAGGCGGGCGGTCACCCGGACGTCTGCCTCGCTCGGTTCCGTCCGGCCGCTCGGATGGTTGTGCGCCACCGCAAAACGGGTGCCGCCCAGCGCGAGGACCAGGCTTAGGACGTCACGGACCGGGATCGGGGTGCGATCCGCCGCACCGTCGGTGAGCGTGGCCGTCTTCAGGATCCGGCCGCTGGCGTCGCAGACGACCACGACCGCCCTCTCGTGCCGGAGACCCCGCAGCAGCGGTGCGGCGGCGACCGCTATGTCCTCGGTGGCCGTAATCCGGCAGAGTCGCGGCGGCCGAGCCGCGCGCCGCGCCAGCTCGAACACCGCTGTCAGCCGGGCCGCCCTGGCCGGACCGATCCCCGCCGACCGCTGGAGCGCGCCCGGATCGGCCGCCGCCACCGCGGCAAGCCCGCCATGGTCGACGAGCAGCCGGGACGCCAGCTCGATAACGTCCACGCCGGGACGGCCCTCACCCAGCACCAGCGCCAGCAGCTCCCGGTCGGCGAGCGCACGCGGGCCGTGCTCGAGCAGCCGTTCCCTGGGCCGGTCGGCCTGGGGTAGATCAGTGACGCGCATCGGACGAACCTCCCGCCACCAGGAGACCATCCGGCACCGACAGAACGCGGCCGTCCCGAACACCGCCGCCCGGACCTCAGTCGTCGGTGTCCTCGTCCACGACCTCGACCTCGTTCGCGAGCCGCAGGCTCTCCTCGTCGAGCTCCGCTGGCGCGGCCTCCGTCGCCAGGCCGCGCTGGATAAGATCCCTCGCCCACTCCAGCAGGGTCTCCGACCGGGCGGCGATGAACGCCTTGTAGTCGCCGCGCATGGCCGCGTCGAAAGCGGGTGCGGAGACAAGGCACGTGTCGAGCCGCTCGCGGATCGTCCGTTCGTCACTGAAGTCGATTTCGGCCTTCAGATAGGCGGACGGCGGCAGGTCGGAGAACTTCTGGTTGCTGATCGCGGTTAGCATGACGATGTTCGCGAGGACGTTGGCTTGCTCGAAGCTGAGGGCGCTGCGCAGGAGGGCCGCTTTGGGAAAGAAGTGGTGGAACTGCAGGTAGTTGTCCCCGGCCAAGGTCTTCCCCACGTCGATGGCCGCCCCAGTGATCAGGTCGACGGGGCCCCGTGCCGCGAGCATGAGCGCGAACGTCTTCTGCGGCGCGGTGCCCCGATCGTACTTGCCCGCCCACAGCCGCGTGCTGGGTGGCGGGACGTCCACCTCGATGCCCTTGGTCTCGCCCTTCGCGAACGCCGTCACCGCTGCGAGGTCCGCCGCCATCTTTCGGGGATTCCAGCCGTCGTAGTAGCCGCCGAGGATCGTCCGCCAGAACCAACTGCGGAGCTGGGCGAACTGCTTGCCGTTCGGCCTCGGGATCTGCCGGAAGATCTCGATGACGACGGCGAGCTGGTTGGCGTGGGGAAGCGCGGCGGCCGTCGGAGTGCCGATCTCGGTGGTGAGGAAGTCCACGGCCTTCTTCGCGGCCTCCTCGGTCTCCTCGATGGCGGCCAGGAGATGCTCATGGCCCACGGACGGCAGCTGCTCCATGTCGGACTTGGCGAACCCGAGCCCGGCCGCCGCCGAGATCGCGCGGAGTAGCAGCATCTGGTCGATCAAGCCGTAGTTCTTGGCCGCGAGCACGTCGCGGACGCCGTCGATGGCGTCGAGGAGATCGAAGTCGCTGCGCCAGGTCACCGCGCGGATGACCTGGACCGCCGTCAGTGGTGTGCCGCGTGTGTTGACCCGTTCGAAAATCCGGCCGACCTCAGTGATCGAGGCCGTCTTCAGCGTCACGACCGAGGTCTCGTAGTTCGCGAAGTTGTCGAACAACTGCCCCGCCGCCTCCTCGAACTCCTCAGGAAGCCGTTTCGAAGCCCACTTGGCGTACTGGTAGGGCTGGGCGAGCAGCCTCAGCGGAATCTGGTGCGCGGGCGGCTCGTCGAAGTCCTTCCGGTGTGCGAAACGCTCTTCCTCGAAGTCGTAGACCAGGTTCCAGAGGCTCTTCGGATCGCCCTTCGGCTCCCAGTACAGCGCCCCACAGATGGTCGACAGACGCTGGCAGCCGTCGAGCAGGTAGGCAGTGCGTTCACGGTTCGGCGCCTGGTCGATCTCGATGCCCGCGATGTCGTGGTCGCTCGCCATCCGCAACTCGCTGTCCCACAGCAACAGGCTCCCGATCGGATAGTTCCGTGAGATCGAGTCGAGGAGATCGAGGACCTGGAGGCCCTTCCACACGAACTGCCGCTGGAACTTCGGAAGCCTGATCTCCCCCGCTCTGACCCGCGACGCGAGCTCGGTGATCTTCTCTAACTGGGGGCGGTGAGCGCGCTCATGGGGGATCGGCGACATACCCCAAGATTTTCACGAACGCCCCGCCGCTGTCACCCGAAGCACCGGCGGAGTGACCTGTCCGGCTTTATCGGGACCGTCGGGTGAAGCGCACCGGGTCTGATAGAGGCTCTGGTGTGCCCCGGGTTCCGCTGATCGTGAGGTGCGACTACTCGAATCCGCTCCAAGACGAGCAAAGGCCCAAGAACCCCACGGTGGCCGAAGATGTCTGCCTGATCACGTTCATCTGACGTGAGGACACTGGAGCGACAGCAGCCTGCCGACCGCTCTCGACAGTTTGCAGCGCTGACACCAACGGCTATAGCCCGTCGCGACGTCTCCATCCGAAGGTGTCAATGGCCAGGTGCGTGTCGCCGCTGGTGGCCAGGAAAAAGTCCCCACCTCTTCGTAGTTGACTACTTCTTGGTGAGTCGTCCTGAGCCTCGGGTGCGGGCTTGTCGCATGCGGAAGGACTCGCCCTCGGTGACCACGACGATGCTGTGGTGTAAGAGCCGGTCCAGCAGGCTGACAGCGGTGGTGTGCTCAGGCAGAAAACGCCCCCATTGGTCGAAGGGCCAGTGCGAGCCGATCCCGAGCGCGCGGCGCTCATAGGCGGCGGCGACGAACCGGAACAGCAACTGGGTGCCGGTGTCATCCAGCGGGGCGAACCCCACCTCGTCGATGATGATCAGGTCGGCGCGTAGCAGGTTCTCGATCACGCGGCCGACGGAGTTGTCGGCCAGGCCCCGATAGAGCGTCTCGACCAGCTCGGCGGCGGTGAAGTAGCGAACCTTGTGCCCGGTCTGGACGGCGGCGACACCGAACGCGATGAGGATGTGGGACTTGCCGGTGCCGGCCGGGCCCAGGACGCAGTAGTTCTCCGCCGCCCGAACCCACTCCAGTGAGGCCAGGTAGTCGAACGTCGCCCGGGGGATCGAGGAGGCGGTGACGTCGAACTCCTCGATCGTCTTGATGACCGGGAACGCAGCGGTCTTCATCCGCATGCGGGCGTTGGAGGCGTCGCGGGCGGCCAGTTCGGCGTCGATGAGGGTGCGCAGGAACTCCTCGGGATTCCATCGCTGGGTGCGGGCGGTCAGCAGCAGCTCCGGTGCCAGAGCCCGGATCGTCGACAACTTCAGACGGCGCAGCCCGCCGTCGAGGTCGGCGGCCAGCGGGGAACGGCGGGCGCGGTCATGACACCTGCCCGATCTGGTTGAGCTTGTCGAGGGTGTAAGCCGACAGCGGCCGGGTCGCCACCTGCGGCAGCTCCAGAACGAGGGCCTCTCCGGCCGGACAGGGCTGCGCGGTTCCGGCTCCAGCGGCCAGGATCGAGCGCACGTCCTCGGCCCGCCAGCGGCGAAAACAGATCGCGCGCTCCAGCGCCGACAGCAGGGCCGCCTCGCCGTGCGCGGCCCGTAGTGAGGCCAACTCCTCCAGGTCGGCGGCCAGCCGGGTGTTGCCCGAGGCGGCCGAGGCGGCCAAGAACGCCTCGGCGACCGGGCCAAGGGCAAGGAAGGTCTTTTCCGCCTCGGTTCTGGGCCGGGCAGCGCGCCGGGGCGCGGGCCGGGGACCGCCGTAGTGCTCATCGATGACGGCCGCCTCACCGGGGGCGACCGGGGCGTGCTCGGCGACGAGCTGGCCGGTGGCCAGGTCACAGATCACCAGCCGCCCATCGGTCTCGGCGATGGTGACGGCGGCGCCGATCAGGTGGGCCGGCACCGAGTAGCGGGCTGAGCCGAACCGCACGCAAGAAAGCTTGTCGACCTTGCGCATGGCCGATGCCTTGCCGATCACGGGCCGCAGCGACGGCAGCGCGCTCAGCAGATCACGCTCGATGACCAGCCGCTCAACCGGGATCGCGCAGATCTCCGAGTGCGTCACCGTGTTGACCTCGGCGCACCACTGCCGCGCCGCGACGTTGGCCACCATCAGATCATCGAACGGGGCGTGCGGGGTGACCAGGTCACGCTTGGCATAGCCGACCAGGTTCTCCACGATCCCCTTCGATTCGGGATCGGCGGCCTCGCACCAGTCGGGGCGAAAGGCGTAGTGGGTGGCCAAGCGGATGTAGTCGGCGGTCGGGATGACCTTGTTGGCGACCACGCCGCCCTTCAGACAGCCCATCCGATCGGCCAGCACCACCTTGGGCACCCCACCGAGTTCTTCGAAGCATTCGGCCAGCATGGCCAGCGTCGTGGCCGAGCGCTGATTGTCGGCGAAACGCACGAACCGGATCCTGGACCAGGCCAGCACCGCGCAGAACACATGCAGCCCGCCGCCGGCATCTCCCCAGTCGATGACCAGCATCTCGCCCGGTGTCCAGATCGCCGGGCACCGCCCGCGATGGTGATCACGTCGCCAGGCCCTCTTGGCTGAGGCGACCAGACGCCGGAAGTTACGCGCCGATCCGGCGTATCCGGCGGCCTGGGCCAGCGGCAGCAGCCGCTTGGCCGAGATCTTCCCCGCGGTGGCCTGCACCTTCTCGGTCACCAACTCGGTGACCGCGTCGAAGTTGTGCTCACGGGGCTTGCGGCAGGTCGGCTTGTTGTTGGTCAGGGAGCGCTCGATGATGCGTCTGACGGTCTTGTAGGTGGTGCCGCATATCTGCGCGGCCCCGCGATAGGTGCCTACCTCACGGTAGGCGGCGATGATGTCCATGACTTCCCCCGAAGACTTCATGGCCGAACAGACCCCCTGAGCGGTGATCTCGTGACTGGCTGACACCGTCACGATCACCGCTCAGGGCACATACCTCCCGACGACACGCGAACGAGAAGCGGGGACCTGAACCGGCCACCAGTGGCGACCACGAACTGGCCACCTACGGGGACTTTTACATGGCCACGGACAGAAGGGCACAACCTATTCCAGGCTGTATCTGCTCGGCTCCGTGCGGGGCGGCAGTAGGTCATGGGCGCGTGAGTTCAGGGGATTAAGCCTGCCCGTCGCAGGGTTAAGGCTGTAAACAAATGCTTTGGCCTTGTCCGCAAACTCTGCTGCCGGTCGGCTGAGCCCGCCGTTGGTGATCACGATCAGCCTCTTCGGCAGGTCTTCGCCGGCCGCTGCGGCCAGGCCGTTCAGCCGCTGGATCTCGGACGTCGACAGGTCCTTGGTCCGGCCGCTCCAATCGACGTGATAGGTGTCGGAGTGAATCGGGCTGTCCGGGCCGCCTTCGCGGATGTCTCCGAAGCCGAAGGTCGTGAGCTGTTCCAGAACGGCGTCCATGTGTTCCCTTGCGCCTGCCGACCGTAGGGCCGGCAGGGTGAGGAACAGAGATTCCTCTACGTCGGACCACGTCTCGGCCGATGCTCGCGGGGGCCTGGACGTCTCCCAGGGAGCGCCGCTCTCGACCCACGCCTTCGGCCCGTCGCAGATCAGGTCGGCGATTCGACTTACGGGGACGTCGGCACGCGGCATGCCCGGCGTCGGGAGTTTCGTGCGCCCCAGGGAACCGCCGAGATCGACACGCGTCCAGGCTCCACGCTCCGGGTGGTGCATGTCGACCAGCCAGCCGACGCTGGCCTTGATGGAGATCCGAACGAAGATGTCGGAGAGCCTGGCCTCGACGTAGGCTCCTTCGCGTCTATCTGCGATGTGGAGCTTGGGCTCGTAGCGCGGTCCGTAGGCGAAGTATCGGTTGCCGGCTGCGACCCGTTGGACGTGTACTTCTCGTTCGGCCAGGAGGTCGGCGAGCTCGGTCATGTCCGACGGTTCGCTCTCGTGCCAGCGCCAAGGTGACGTGACCGGCACTCCGGCGAGGTGGCCAGTCGCGTGGGCGTGGACGGCGTCGACGAGTACCTCGCCGGATGTGTCCAGCGGCCAGACGGAGGGCTCACTGCCCAGCACCGGATCGACGATCAGCCATACGAACGCGTGGCCGAGCCTTGACGGGCTCAGCATGACCCCTCGGTCTCCTGGCAGTTTGACCATCAGATACAGCTGGGATCCGGTGGAGTTGACGTGGACTCGGTCGCTCAGCTCGAGGTGGCGTTCGTGCAGCAACCGCTCCAGTCTCTGGAAGTGCAGGTGCGTGCTGACGGCGGCGACCATGTCACCAGGAGGGAAGGACAAGGAAAGAACGCTCCTCTGAAGTGGCCGGGCGATAGACAATGCATTAGCTGCGGAAAGTGTAGAGCGGGCCAACTTTCTTGATCAACCCCCACAGTCGACCTCGACCTGTTCAGAAGCCGATCCGTGACCAAGCACGCAAAATGAGTTCAGCTCTCGGTGTCCACCGGCCATTGATGCGCCCTGGTTACTCGCCCCCAGCAGCTCGGGAACTTTGGCTTAGGACGCACGTCAAGAATATGCAATCGTGTTTGAGTAAAACCCGACGGGGTGGCTGAGACTGCTCGGCGGTTGCTCATTGGTGCGTGATACGGGGCGACATTGCGCACTACCAGCGGGGACTTTGACAGTGGCAAATCCGGGCGGTCTAATAGAAACGGATAGCCTGCGGCATTGGCGGACACTAAGTCCACATAATTTTAATCCGTAGGTTCAGGATTCGAATCCCTGACACCTCACCACCTCACATACCAGATCGCTTTTATTCAAATCGGAACTGCTACCTGGCGTCACCTCCTCCATTGAGGAGGAGGATCTCTAGCTTGTCGGTGACGTATCCACATGAATGATTGCCGTTGCTTCGGACATACGAATCCTCTAGTCGCAAGCGGAGTTCAGTTGCACGCGCCCATGCTCCGCGGAATCTAAAATGATCTCGGCGTCAATCCTGGGTCGCGATAAATGCTTTATCGCGACCCAGAGCCTTGATCGTTTCAAGTTGAGAGGACGCCCGATGACCGAGCTGGACGACTGGAAGGCGGCTTGACCACCCCGTTACCGATGTCCTTCATTACGTCGCCTCAGGCCTCGCTCGTGCCAGTCGGATGGGGGCCGTCCAGCGGCGACACGACACTCTTCGAATTAACCACCTCGACGCTCTTCGCCTTGATGGCGTGGGCCCGCTCCTTCTCCACCTCGGCGATGATCTCCTCGGCCTCACGCTGTTCCAGTCCCCATCGGCTCATCAGCGGGCGTCGGCCGACCCGCTGATTGCCCTCACTGAGGCTCTCGATGTAGGTGAGCCGCGCCGCCTCGTACCGGTCGGTGGGCAGCAGCGGCACCACTCGTTCCACCTCAACGAGAGTCTCAACGGGCTGGCACACGTGGTCCTTGGCCAGCGTCTCGGTGGACGGTTGCCGGGTGTTCCGGACGATCCACATGAGCAGTTCGTACGCACCCGCGAAGGCCAGCGGTGCCAGAGCGCTGACCAGCCGCGACCCGAGCCCGCCGGACCAGCCGTGCGCCACGTTCGCCGCCAGCGTCACCGCCCCGCCCAATGCGAGCGCCACCCATGCCAGCACCGGAACACGTAGCCGACGACGCGAGCAGTAGACCATCACCAGCGACGCCATGACGATCACACCGTCGGACATCGCCGGATACAGAATGGCCATGTCGTGCCGCTCACCCAGAGCGATCGCCAGACCGTAGAAGTGGTGGTACGAGACGTAGGCGGCCGCGCCGGCGACCGCCAGCAGGACAGCCACCGCAAAGCCCAGGATGATCCGGTCCCCGTGCTGATCGCGCTGAGTGCGCTCGACCCAAGCCCCTTCGACCGGAATCACCTCCCCGGCGATTTCTGGTGTCGAAGGGCGGCGCACGGCCTGGCTTCCGGGTTGATCAGGTTGCTGGGATACAGGAAGGGGTTCGGTGCGGCGATCACCGAGCTCCTGCCCCCTTACCACCGCTGCCCTGAGCGCAGTTGAGATCGTCTGCTGAGGATCCTGAATTGGCGGTTGCTGGGCTTTCCCGGCATGGGCGTGTGCCGCGAGGTAGGACCCGATCTCGTTGAGGTGGGTGTGGGCACCGCCCCCTCTCCGCGCGCCTATTCCGGGCATGAGAGGTCCAGCCACGGAGCGTCGGTGCTGCTCAGGAGATGGGCGAACGGTTCAAGTCCCCCCTCGGACACCAACCCAAATCCCAATGGGATTTGCCAGACGGTGCGGGATCGAGGTTCACCTCGGCCCGCACTTTCTTGTTTCCGGGATCGAATTCTGCGCGTAGGCCGATGCTTCGACAGACGTCGCTCTTCTGCTCCGCGGTTCCCTGCTCCTTACCTCATTGCTGCTGGTAGGAAGGAAGGGACGTCTGCGTCAACGGCGTACGCGAGGAGCTGAGGAGCTGAGGAGCATGATGTCCGGGCCGCATCCCAGCTCGCCGTTCACCGCCGCGTTGCAGCTGCGCCAGGACGTGGCCGTCATCGGCGTGGCGGGGGAACTGGACTTCCGTTTCGCGCCGGTGCTACGCGAGCGGTTGTTCCAGGTGAGGGAGCTGCCGGAGGCGCCGGCGGCGCTGATCGTAGATCTGGCCGGGGTCCTTTTCTGTGACTCGGTGGGGCTGAGCGTGCTGATCGCGGCGTTGCGCCACAGCCAGGCCACGGGCACCCGGCTGATGCTCAGCGGCGTGCACGGCGCCGTGGAGCGGGTGTTGTCCCTCACCGGCCTGGACACCGCCTTCGAGATCCATCCCGACCTGGATGAGGCGTTGCGGGCAGCCGGCCATCACCCCGATGACCCGATGGCCCGGTGATCCGTTAGCGCGGGTCCGGCCCTGCCGATTCAGGCGCCGCCTCTCACAGGTGCAGCCGCTCGTGGCCGTCGCCGTGCCATTCCACCAGCACCACTGTGGCGTCGTCCTGGAGGTGACCGTCGTGGTAGTCCAGCACACCGCGCACCAGACGACGCAGCGTCTCGGGTGCCGGCAGGCCGTCGGCGGTGCGGCGGATGATGAAATCGACGAACCGGCTCAATCCGAACTCCTGGCCGGCGGCGTTGCGGGCCTCGGTGATGCCGTCGCTGTAGAACACCACTCGATCCCCGGGCTGCAGCTGCTCCTGGCACATCGTGACCTCCAGGCCCAGGCCCAGGCCCATCGGGTGGGCCGGCCGGCATTCCAAGGTGGCGACCCAGCGGCCGCCGCGGATCACCACCGGCGGGTGGTGGCCGCGGTTGACCCACGACACCACCCCGGTGCGAAGATCCAGATCGGCCAGGATCGCGGTGACGAAACGGGTGGCCTGACCGAACTCGGTGATCAGGATCTGCTCGATGGCCTCGCTGTTCGCGGCCAGGTCGGCACCCTGGCGGCGGTTGTTGCGGCAGGCGGCCACCGCCAGGTTGGCGCTCAGCCCGGCCGAGACGTCGTGGCCCATCGCGTCGAAGATCCCCAGATGCGCGACATCGCCGGCCAGCGCGTAGTCGAAGGCGTCCCCGCCGACCTGGTAGGCCGGCTCCAGCGCCGCGGCGATGGTCACCCGGTGGTCGGCGAAGGTCAGCGGCGGCATCAGCGTCCACTGCATCTCCGCGGCCACGTGCATCGGCCGGGTGCGGACCAGCCGGGCGTAGGAGTCACTGCAGGGGCGCTTGTCAACCAGCAACAATGCCACCAGCGATGCCAGGTCCCGCATGTTGTCCTGGATCTGCGCGTCAGCACCGGCCTCGACGCCGATGCGCAGCACTCCCAGGCGTTCGGTGCCGTCCAGCAGCGGCACCCACCACCGCCGCGCACCGTCACCGGCGCTCTCGCCGGGCCCCTCGTCGGCCGCGGCACCACCGTCGGTGCCGGTGCCGGCCAGGATTCGCACCTCCTGGAAGGCCCGCCCGGCCAAGGTCGCGTCGACGCGCAACTCGGCGATCTCCGTGCTCGCGCCCTTCCCGCCGCTTTGACCCTCACCGGTCAACAGGCGCAGCACGGTGTGCTGCAGATCCGCCAGGTAGATCAGCACCTCGGTCAGGCCCGCGGACGCGGCGTGCTCGCCGACCAGGTTCGGAACCTGCTCCAAAGCCGCCAGATGACTGGCCCGCAACAGCCCTACCAGCATCCGCTCAGGGCCGGGGGAGGCCGTCACCTCCGTGCTACCGCCGACATGTGCTCACCCACCTTCGCCGACCTTTCATCCCTTCGTCCCCTACGACACGATTATTCGCTTTGCCGCAGAATTACCGTGGAGCAGCCCTCCTTAAAGGCGCGTTCGGATACGGCCGCCCCACCCCGTTTCGCTGCCTTTCGGGCGTTACCAGCCGGCCTACGGGCGGGCGGGAGTGCCTACGGTGTCTCGCCGGTCCCATCACGGATCGGGGCGTGCTCCATCTGCCGCAGGGCGTGCACCGCCTCTCTCAGGCTCTCTGCGACCTCGAAGTGATCCGTCAGGCGGGTCAGGTCGAAAAGGCGCCGGGGACGGCTGCCTGGAGCGAGGATCACGATCAGGTGTCCCCCGCGCTCGCCGACCCGGTCCCGGATCTCCAGCAGCAGGCCCAGCCCTGTCGAGGCCATGAAGGTCAGCTGGGTGAGATCCACGATCAGCCTGAGCTCATGGCAGACGCCCACCACCTCATCGAGGATGGCGCGCACACGGGGGGCGGTGAAGGCGTCCAGCTCACCCAGAAGGCGAAGAACCCGCAGCGACTCCAGCCGCCAGGTCCGCACCTCCAGCAGCACGTCAGAATCATCGGTCATCGGCCGTGGCAGCGGGGATGGGAGAATCTGGTCGGCAGACATCAGGCGTTCACCTTCGCGGGCATGACGGGAAGGCGGCCGCGTCTCTGGACCGGCACCTATTTTACCCGCCCCGAGCGGCGTGACCATTCCTTGGGGCGTGCAAGGCTGGCAGGGTTGCCGAGGGCACTTCGCACGCGTCATTCGGACGCCTCGTCGCCGGTGGCCGTTGGGCCGTAGCCCCGGAAACCCGCAGGCCCGCCATGTCGTCGTCATTCACCTCCGCCTCCGACCCGGCATGGTCGGACGGACTGCTGTCGCGGCTGGTGTCGACCGACACCTTCGAGGGATTCCTGCACGAGCTGGCCGTGGCGACCGTGGCCGCGCTGCCCGAGGGCAGCATGTGCGGGATCACCGTCGTGCGCGATGAGCGCGCCGTGACGATCGCCAGCAGTGACGATCTCACCCTGGCCGTCGATCAGATCCAGTACCGCACCGGCGAGGGCCCCTGCCTGGACACCCTGGCCGACGGGCAGACCAACCACATCGCCGACACCTCCGCCGAGCCGCGCTGGCGCTCCTTTTGCACCGAGGCCTTCGCCCACGGCGTGCGCAGCTGCCTGTCGCTGCCACTGAACGGCCCCAGTGGCCAGGTGGGCGGCTACAACCTCTACAACACCCACCTGGGCGCCTTCGGCGACGACGTCCAGGCGCGGATGCGGCTGTTCGCCGGCACCGCCGCCGGCGCCGTCGCCCTGGGTCTGCGCCTGGCCGACCAGTCCAAGCTGAACGAGGATTTGCGCGCCACGCTGGCCTCACGCAGCGTCATCGACCAGGCGATCGGCATCGTGATGGCCCAGCAGCGCTGCCCGGCCGCAGACGCCTTCGCGATCCTCAGCCGCGCCTCACAGAACCGCAACCTCAAGGTCCGCGACCTGGCCGCCGAGATCGTCGCCACCGTCGGCGGCCAGGCCCCCGGCCCCGGCACCTTCGACCTCCCCGAATAGATCACCGCGTTCTGACGGCCACGGCGAGCGGCGCCGGCGGTTTCACCCCTGTTGGGCGCACCTTTTCCGCTCACTGGGTGACGACGCTTTGTTCCCGCGCTTCGTGGCCCTTCGTCGCCGGTGGTGTGGGGATGGAGGCCAGGGGTAGGCGAATCGCGAACGGGAACCGTCCGCTTCAGGCGGGAGCGAAGAAGGGAGCGAGGTATGTCCACGGCACGAGAGATCATGACTCCGGACGCCGAGTGCGCGCGCGCCGAGGAGACGGTGTTGGAGGCGGCCGAGAAGATGGCCCGGCTGGATGTCGGCTCGCTGCCGATCTGCGGCTCCGACGACCGGCTGCAGGGCATGCTCACCGACCGTGACATCGTGGTGAAGGTGCTGGCCGCGGGCAGGGAGCCCAAGGCGTGCCAGGTCGGCGAGCTGGCCCAGGGCAAGCCCGTCACCATCGGCGCCGACGACGACGCCCGGGAGATCCTGCGCACGATGGCCTCGCACAAGGTACGGCGCCTGCCGGTCATCGACGGTCACACCCTGGTGGGGATGGTGGCGCTGGCCGATGTGGCCCGTGCCCTGCCCGACGCACCGGTCGGCGACCTCCTCGACGCGCTGACCAGCGACTGAACAGCGCCCTGACGGGGATGAGAGCGGCTCCACCCCAGGTGGGTGAGCCGCTCTTCCTCGTCGGGAGGCGATGTCGGCGGAGGTGATGTCACGATCGTGTGGGGCCGGGGTTCGATCCCGGCCACCCGACGATCCCGATCACCTCGTACGAGCCGCCGGTGGGAACGTCTGTACGGAAGTCGCCGGCCGTGTTCAGTTCTCTTCCAGTGTCCCCGCATGGATTTTTCGCGCTGGGCGGGTAAGGCAGTTCGGACAGGGGGAGAGCCGGAGAAAAGAGGGAGTCATGGCTGATCAGACGGTGCCCGAA
Source organism: Streptosporangium sp. G12 (assembly GCF_052983175.1). Lineage (NCBI taxonomy): Bacteria > Bacillati > Actinomycetota > Actinomycetes > Streptosporangiales > Streptosporangiaceae > Streptosporangium > Streptosporangium sp. G12. The sequence goes on from NZ_JBRIQO010000017.1 coordinate 232,689, forward strand.
CTGATGGGCGAAGACGACGTGGTGGATCTGCTGCTGGCCCAGCACGCGTTGATCCGCGACCTGTTCGACGAGGTGGAGAAGGCCTCGGCGAGCGAGCGGCCGGAGGCGTTCCAGCGCCTGGTGCGGCTGCTGGCGGTGCACGAGACGGCCGAGGAGGAGATCGTCCACCCGTACGCGCGCCACAAGATCGACGGTGGCGACGCGGTGGTGGACGACCGCCTGGCCGAGGAGAACGAGGCCAAGCAGCTGCTCATGGAGATGGACAAGGCCGGCGCCGACGATCCGCGGTTCGCGGAGAACCTGGCGGTGCTGCGGGGGGCGGTGACGGCTCACGCCCGCAGTGAGGAGCGCTACGAGTTCACCCAGCTGCGCGCCCAGACGAGCGCGGCCGAGCGCCGGGCCATGGCCGTGGGGGTGAAGGCGGCCGAGGCGATGGCGCCGACCCACCCGCATCCGGGGGTGGAGTCGGCGACCAAGAACCTGCTGGTGGGAACGCCGGTGGCGATGATGGACCGGGCCCGTGACGTGATCCGCCAGGCCATGGGCAAGAGCGGCTGAGCGAGCCGTCGGCCCGGCGCGCGTGCGGTTCGCGTTTCCCGGCCCGGGAACGCGGGCCGCACACGTCGGGCGAGGTTCCATCCGCTGCCCGGGTGCCGGGACCTCTTCCGGGGCCCGGCACCCGGGCAGCGGGATTCACCGGTCGGCGCGCAGCGCCTCCACAGGGTGCGGGCCCTCGGTCTCCAGCCGGTACTCCCGGCCGGACTTGCCACGGTTCTCGTCGATGACGATCTCGCTGGGCGGCTTCTCACCACCCATGATCGCCTCCTGGTACTTCTCGAACCGCTCGTGCATGTCCTGGACGTAGCCGGTGCCGATCGTGGTGAAGTCGATCTGCGTGGCCAGCAGCTCGCGTAGGTAGGCCTTGTTCGGCTCGAAGGTCACCGGCGCGGGCAGCGCGGGCGCGAGGACTTCCTGCGGGTCGCGGGTGTCATGGCGCTTGAACAGCTCCGCGGCGATGCGCAGATGCTCCAGCTCCATGTTCAGGTGCAGCTCCCAGATCGCCTTGATCTTCGGGTCGGACTCGGTCTCCATGAACGAGTGGTACAGGTAGCACTCGTTGTACTCATGGTGGAGCAGCATCTCCCACCACGTCTCGCCCGGGTCCACCAGCGATTCGTAGTGGGTGACGTGTTCTTCCTCGATCAGCCCGATCTCCTGGTAGAGCCGGCGGGCGATCGGCTCCATGTAGGTGGGGCCGACGTTCATGTAGAAGTTCATGGTCTGCTGCTCGGCCGCCATGATCGTCAGCGCGTGCAGCTTGGAGATCGGCGCGGTGGCGCTCTTGTCGTACGGCTCGCGCAGGTTGTCGACCGGGTGGCGGTGATGCAGGTAGGTGGGCCGGCCCGGCATCACCTCGGTCAGGTTGTCGACGATCTTCTCGGCCCTGCGGTGCTCGATCATCTCGTACAGATTGGCGTAGCGGTACAGGTGGTCGAAGTCCTCCAGGACCCCGAACTGGTAGGCCTGCTTGAGGTAGGGGTCGGGCTCCATCCGCGCCACCCACGCGGTCAGGTCGACGGCGACCTGCTCGTAGGCGATCGTGGTCTCCAGCACCGACGCCAGGCCGGGCAGTAGCCAGTTGACCACCTTCTGCTGCTGGGCCTCGATGAAGCGCACCTGGGCGAGCTGCTGCTTGACGGCCGGGTCCGGGCAGTGCCGGGCGAACTGGTGGCTGAACATGATGGCCTCGACCTCGATGCCGTTCAGCGCGATGATCCGGCACCGGGTGTAGGGGTCGCCGTGGTCGGGATCGATCGGGGTGACGTTCAGCTCACTCCAGTTGCGCAGCTGCCGATCGAGCGGGATGCCCCGCTCCTGTAATGGATTGAAGGTCATGCCGTCCCTTCCTGAAAAGTAGTCAGGAGTGTGAGCAAAGGCCGTTACCCCCTTCCGCGTCCCCTAATCCGGCGGCGGTCTCACGCTGGGCGTCGGCGCCGGCTCCCACACGCGCGCGGCGTCTCGTGGTTCACGCCGGGGTCCTTGGTCACCGACGCGTACGTAGCCCTCGGCCGGAGCGACACGGCTCAACGGCGTCGGCCCGGGACTCGGGCGAGACCTTCGACGTCCCCGATGGGAACACCTTTCCCGCGGACTCTCACGATCCGATGATCAGGATGTGTACGATCACGGGGAACGTCTCTACGGGCATCGTTCCCTCCTGAAGGCCTCCAGCGATCTCCGTGCCTCCTCCAGGAGAGGCGAAAGGGTACGGCGGCACACAAGCGCCCGGGGCAGCCTTCGCAGGGCACCGCCCAGCCCTCGCCACCCGGCCGGGCCGCCGCGGGCGGCGGTGAACACGACCCGCGTCACCACCGGCCACGGCCGGCGCAGGACGGCGTTGAGCACCGCGTTACGGACGGCGAGGGCCTGTCGCCCTCGTGAGTCGCGGGAGGCCGAGGGATGGTGGTGGGCGATGACGTCCCGGACATAGGCCAGTCCCCAGCCGGCCGTGGCCAGGTCCGACGCGAGCCGCTCCTCCTCTCCGGCGAAGAAGATGATGTCGTCGAAACCGCCGGCGGCCAGGTACGCCTTCCGGCGCACCACGACTCCGCACGCCAGGAACCCGAGAATCACCGGGCCGGGGAGATCCGGTTCGGCGGCGAGAGGGGATTCGGCCATGTCCGCGCATATCGGATCCAGGTGCTTCTCCGGGCCCACCAGCACGCGCGCTGCCAGCACCGCCAGGCGCGGGTGTGCGTCGAGCACGCCGGCGGCGCGTTCGAGCGCCCCGGTCTCCCACCAGGAGTCGTCGTCGGCGAAGGCGACGTAAGGCGTCCGTGCGAGCCACACGCCCAGGTTGCGGGCCGGCGCGCCGAGGTTGCGTCCCAGCTCGACGACCTGGATGTGCGGGAACCGTCGCCGGACGAAGGCCGGGGTGCCGTCCGTGGAACCGTTGTCGAGCAGGATGACCGGGCATTCGTGGTGCGGCAGCGAGCGTTCCAGGTCATGGCGGCGGTCGCGGGTGGCCACCACCACCGTGACGCGAGGGAACGGATTCACAAGCCGGCGTCCGCGCTTTCACGGTGGCTCTGAAGTTCTCCGGCGAACCAGTCGATGGTACGGCGGAGCCCGCTGACCACGTCCACCCGAGGCCGCCAGCCGAGCCGTTCGGCGGCCTGGGAGGTGTCGGGACACCGGACGGCGGGATCGTCCACGGGCCGGTCGACGAAGCGGACGGGCGAGCCGGAGCCTGCCAGATCGCGGATCTTGCCGGCGAGGCCGAGCATGGTGAACTCCGCGGGATTGCCGATGTTGACGGGTCCCTCCAGCCCGCTGCGAGCCATGACGAGGATTCCCTCGACGGTGTCGTCGACGTAGCAGATGGAGCGGGTCTGGCTGCCGTCGCCGGTCACGGTGATCGGCTCACCGCGCAACGCCTGACGGATGAAGGTGGGAATGGCCCGGCCGTCGTGCGGCCGCATCCTCGGCCCGTAGGTGTTGAATATCCGCACGATCGCGGTGTCGACCCGGTGGGAGTTGCGGTAGGCCGTGGTCAGCGACTCGGCGAAGCGCTTGGCCTCGTCGTACACGCTGCGCGGCCCCACGGGGTTGACGTTGCCCCAGTAGGTCTCCCGCTGCGGATGCTCCAGGGGGTCGCCGTACACCTCGCTCGTGGAGGCCAGGAGGAACCGGGCGCCCTTCTCCTTGGCCAGGCCGAGGGCGTGCAGCGTGCCGAGGCTGCCCACCTTGAGCGTCTCGATCGGGTACCGGAGATAGTCCGAGGGCGAGGCCGCGGAAGCGAGGTGCAGCACCAGGCCCACCTCTCCGGGAACGTGCACGAAACCCATGAGGTCACACTCGATCAACCGGAAGGAGGGCCATTCGATCAGGTGCTCCACGTTCCGGGGCGAGCCGGTCAGGAAGTTGTCCATGCAGATCACCTCCATCCCCGCCGAAAGCAGACGTTCGCAGAGATGGGACCCGAGAAATCCGGCACCGCCGGTCACCACCACCCGTCGCGCGCTCATCTCACGCTCGCCTCCAGCAGATCGCCCGCGGCGTCGAGGACTTCCCCCACGCCGATCTCCAACAGGCCCGGGTCGGGCCGGCACCCGTGGGGGTCGCCGCTGCGCCCGGCCCACAGGGCGACGTGCGGCCCCGCCGGCGGCCCCCACAGGGCCGGTGCGACAGGACCGAACAGCACCACGGAGGGGGTGGCGAACGCGGTCGCCAGGTGGGCCACGCCGGTGTCGCCACAGATGATCAGCCGCGCGGATCCGACGAGGGTGGCCAGCGCTCCGACGTCCGTACGACCGGCCAGGACGGATCCGTCCGGCATCCCGGCGAGCGCCGCCACCTTCCGGCCGAGGGCCCGCTCGGCCGTGCTCCCGGTGATCAGTATCTGGCATCCGGTACGACTCAGCGCGGCGGCCACCTGGGCGAATCGTTCCGGCGGCCAGCGTCTGGCCGGGCTGGCCGCACCCGGATGGACGATCACGTGACCGGTCGTTTTCGAGGGCGGCGCGGGAAGAGCCAGGTCGGTGGGATCGGCCGCGATGCCGTACCACTCCAGGAACGCACACCATCGGACCGTCTCGTGGACGTCACACCGCCACGGCGGCCCCTGCGCGTCAGGGAAGCCGGGATGCGCGTGGGTGAGCAGCCGCCGCGGGCGGGTGCGGCGCAGCGCGGCGACGCTCTGCGGGCCGCGGCCGTGCAGGTTGACCGCGATGTCGGGGCGGTCGACGGGCACCGGCCCGGTTCCGGACACGTCGAGGAGCTCGTCGACGGCGTCGATCAGCGGCACCAGGCCCGCCAGGAGGGCCGGCGCGGCCAGCACGATCCGGTGTGCGGGGTGGGAGCGCCGCAGTGCCCGCAGGGCGGGCACCGCGGCGAGCACGTCGCCGAGTCCGAGCCCGCGGAGCGCGATCAAAACCGGTGCCGTCGTGACCGCTCCGGCGCATCCGGCACCGTGACGTTCTTCCGGCGTCCTTCCGTCCGCGGTTCCCGGATCTACGGCCATGACGTCTCCGTCGCGGGACAGACGACGAGTTCCCGGATCTCGCAGCCGGCGGGCTGGCCGAGGGCGAACAGCACGGTGGCGGCCACGTCCTCGGGCTGGTTGAGCCGGGCGTCGGGGCCGGGCCGGTACCGCTCGTCCCGATCGGCGAAGAAGTTCGTGTGCATGCCGCCGGGCACCAGCAGCGTCACCCCCACCTGTCCGGCGAGCTCGGCGGCCAGTGCCCGGGTGAACCCGACGACGCCGAACTTGGCCGCGCAGTAGGCGGTCGCGTCACTCACCGCGCGCAGACCCAGGGTGGACGCGCAGGTGACCACCCGGCCTCCGGAGCGCCGCAGGTACGGCAGGGCCGCCCGGACGATCGAGGCGGTGCCGAGCAGGTTGACCCGGATCACCCGTTCCCAGTCCGGGGCCGGGACGTCGGACAGGGCCCCGCAGGCGTCGATGCCCGCCGCGGTGACGACGCCGTCGAGCCCGCCGGCCTGTTCGGCGAGCTCGCGCACGGCCCGCTCCGCCTGTTCGCGGTCCGAGACGTCGGCCACGACGTGGTCGACGCCCGCCTCGGGCGCGGTGACGTCGACCACGAGGGGCCTGCCACCCGCCTTGGCGACCGCGACCACGACCGCCCGCCCCAGGCCGGACGCGCCACCGGTGATCAGAATGTTCCCCATCATGTGCCTCTCCTCGGTCGCGAAGTTCCCTTTGTGAAGTTTCAGATCATGAAGCCGCTTGCGCCGCGGCGATGAGACCGGTCGTGGAGTGTCCGGGGACGCTGGGCAGGATCACGACCTCGCCGCCGGCCCGCCGAACCGCCTCGGTCTCGGGCATCTCGCGACCGGTGTAGTCACCGCCCTTCACCCACACATCCGGGCGCAGATGGCCGATCAGCACGCAGGGGGTGTCGTCGTCGAAGACGGCCACGGCGTCCACGCACTCCAGCGCCCGCAGCACCTCGACCCGGTCGCGTTCGCTCACCACGGGGCGGCCTCGTCCCTTCAGGCGCCGGACGGACTCGTCGGAGTTGACGCAGACGATCAGCGCGTCGCCCAGGGCCCTGGCTCGGCGCAGCAGGCTGACATGGCCGGCGTGCAGCAGGTCGAAGCAGCCCCCTGTGGCGATCAGCCTGCCCCCGGCGGCCCGGACCAGGGCCGTCGTTCGCGAAACCGAACCCGCGAGGCTCTCCGGGCCGGAGACCGGGGGCGCGTCCGCCCGCGGGGTCGATGACCGGCGCCGCCGCGCGGGCCTGGGGAGCCGGACCGCCGCGGCTCCTCCCTGTTCGACGAATCGGGTGGCCTCGCCGACCGCCGTCGCGACCGCGTCCTCGGTGGAGGCGCCCTCGGCCAGGGCCAGCGCCGCCGCGCTCGCGAATCTGTCGCCCGCTCCGCAGGAGTCCCGCCCGGTGACGAGCGCGGGCGGCGGGATCCGGACGGGCTGGCCGCCCCGGCAGGCGAGCACGCTCCCTCGCTCGGCGAGCGTGACGGCCACCGCCTCCGCTCCGAGATCGCGGACCAGGTCGTAGGCGATCCTGTCCGGGGTGTTGCACGGCTCGGCGCACAGCAGCCGGGCTTCGGGCTCGCTCGGCGTGACGAGCGCGCAGCCGAGCGCGGGCAGGGCGCCCCGCGGATGCGGGTCCCAGATCACCGGTGCGGTGAGATCCCGCAGAAGGTCACGGCAGAGCTCCGCGACGCCGCGGCCGTAGTCGGAGACCAGGATCGCCCGGGCGGCCCGCAGCACGGTGGCGACGCGCTCGTCGGCGAGGCCCTGACCGGGCGGCCCGTCCACGAGGTCGTAGCGGAGCCTGCCGTGACTCATGTGGTGCGGGCCGCGCTCGTCCCCCTCGGCGCCCTGCGCCCAGCCGTCACCCGTGTCGATCCGGATCAGGGTCTGCCCTCGCGCCCGGACCCGCGTCTTGCATACGGTGGTGCCCCGCAGCGGCAGCCCCACCACCTCCACGTGATCGGCGAGCAGATCTTCCAGGCACCGGCCGGAGGCGTCGTTCCCGATCGCGGTGACCAGGACGACCTCGGCGCCGTCGCGCGCGGCGAGCAGGGCCGCCAGGCCGGCGCCACCCGGGCGCCGATGCTCTGACCGCCCGTCGACGACGGGAACCGGGGCGTCCGGGCACAGCCGTTCGGCGTCACCTTCGATGTCCACGTCGAGCAGCGAGTCCCCGAGGACCACGATCGGCCTAATCATGAGCTCTCCCGCGGCGGGAGAGCAGCGGAGGCGCCGTGCCTGTCGAAGTCCTGGCTCCGCCGGTCATGAGCATTCCTCCTCGATCGCCTCGCAGAGCACGTGGATCATCGCAAGGTGCACCTCCTGCACGGTGGCGGTGTCATCGGCGGGCACCGCGAAGGCCTCGTCGCAGAATTCGGCCAGCGGATTGGGCGCGGGGCCGGTCAGCGCCCAGGTCGTGAGGCCGCATTGGCGGGCGGCCTCGGCGGCCGCCACCACGTTGCGGCTCGTGCCGCTGGTGGACAGGCACATCAGTACGTCACCGAACCTTCCATGCGCCCGCACCTGGCGGGCGTATGTCTGCTCGGCGCCGTAGTCGTTGGTGATCGCGCTGACGGAGGAGGTGTCGGCGTGCAGCGGGATCGCCGCGTACGGGCGCCGGTCGTCGCGGTAGCGGCCGACCAGCTCCGCGGTCAGGTGCTGGGCTTCGGCGGCGGAGCCGCCGTTTCCGCAGACGAGCAGCCGGCCGCCGCCGCTCAGCACCGCGGCCAGCTTGCCTCCCCACGTGTAGATCTTGGGGATCTCGCCGTCCACGGCCGACAGCGCCGCGCTCAGCCGGGACAGATGAGGGTGCATGGCTCAGCCTTCCGCGACGGCGAACCGGTCCAGCCGGCCGCTGATCAGAGTCCGGTACACGGATTCGGTCTGGAGGGCCACGTGGGGCCAGCCGTATCGGACGCGGGCCCGCCGCGTTCCGGCCGTTCCGATCGTCTCTCGCAGGCCGGGGCGGGTCAGCAGGTCGTTCAACGCGCGGGCCAGGGCTCGCGGGCGGCGCGGAGGCACCAGCACACCGCAGCCGTCGACCGTGTCCAGGTGGCCGCCGACGGCGGAGGCGATCACGGGCAGCCCGCAGGCCATGGCCTCCACCGGGACCATGCCGAACGGTTCGTACCAGGGCACGCTCACCAGGACGTCGGCCGAGCGCATCAGGGCCGGGACCCTCTCACGGCCGACGCTGCCGATCAGACGCACCCTGCCGGTCAGGCCGTGGCCGGTGACCAGTTCGCGCAGCCGCCCGCTCTCGTCGTCGTCGGGCGCGCCGCCGGCGATCACCAGCTCGGCGTCCGGCACGTGGCGCAACGCCCGGACGATCGTGTCGACACCCTTGCGCGGCACCATGCGGCCGATGCTGAGAATGCGTGGCCGGCCGTCCCGGGACACCACCGGGCCGTCGGGGCGGAAGTGGTCCAGGTCGACCCCGCAGGGAACGACCGCGATCTTCCCCTCGAACATGCCCATCGCCCGCAGTTCCCGCACCTCGTCGGCGCAGGTCGCGATGACCGCGTGAGTTCGCCGCCCGATGTCGGCCTCGATGGCGATCCGCTCCGGCGGGCTGGTGTCGGCCGCTCCCTGCCAGCGCCGCTTGACGGTGCCCAGGGCGTGAAAGGTCTGCACGACCGGTATCCCGCAATCCCGCGCGGCCATGAGCGTGGCCAGGCCGCTCATCCAGAAGTGGGCGTGGGCCACATCCGGGGGGCCGGTCGCCCACCTGCGCGTGAGGTGAGCCGCGAAGGCGGGCATGTGCGGCAGCAGCTCGTCCTTGGGAAGCGGCTCCGGAGGGCCCGCGGGAACATGTTCGACGGTCACGCCGGGCGCGATGACCACGGTGTCCGGTTGGTCCCGCCCGCTACGGCGGGTGTGGATGACGACCTCGTGTCCCCTGCCCGCCAGCGCGACGGCCAGCCCCGCGACGTGAACGTTCTGCCCACCGGCGTCAACGCCTCCCAAGGCTGTGAGCGGGCTCGCGTGTTCCGATACCAAGGCGATCCTCATCGAACGACCTCCTTCACGGACGTCAGGCGATCGACGGCCTCGACGACCCGCTCGCTGTCCACCGACGAAAGGCACGGATGGTCCGGAACGGGACACTCCCTGGCCCGGCTGCCCCGGCAGAGGGCCTGCTGATCACCGAGCAGCACCGTCGGCACGCCGTACGGGGCCCAGCGGGCAGCCGGAACGACCGGGGCGAACAGGCTGACCACCGGCGTGCCGACCGCCGCGGCCAGATGCGCCGGGCCGGTGTTGGCGACGACGACCGCGCACGCTCCGGCGAGCACCGCGGCCAGCTGCGCGAAGGAGGTTCTCCCGCCGAGGTCGCGGGCGTGCGTCCCGGCGACCTTCGCGGTGAGTGCCCGCTCCGCGCGGCCACCGGTCACCACGACCCGCCGGTCCGCGCGAACCAGGTCCCGTACCGCCCGCGCCCAGCTCTCCGCGGGCCACGCTCTGGCCTGGACCGAAACGCCGGGATGCACGACCACGTAGCCGGGCGGCCCGGTGAGACGGCCGGCCTCGGGCAGCGGACGCCGTACGGCGAGCGCTCCGCCGTCTCCCCGCGGCAGGTCGAACCCCGCCGCCCTGACCAGGTCGAGCATGCGCTCGGCCTCCGGCACGTCCACAGTCTCGTCGACGATGTGCCGCAGATCCAGCAGCGAGCCGGCGTGGTCACCGCAGATCGCGGCGATCCTCGGCGTCCCGGCCAGCTTCAACAGCAGGGCGAGCGGCAGCGGCGACTGATGGAACGAGGTGAGGATCAATGCCTGTTCCGGGGCCGTCCTCCGCAGGATCCGCAGCAGCCGCAGCGCGTGCGCCCCCGTCATCGGCGACGGTTCGGGGTCGATCCACGGGGTCCGCCACTCCACCACCCGGGACACTCCGGGCAGCAACTCCCCCGCCGCCCGGCCATGCGGTCCCACCATCAGCACGACCTCCCGCGCGCCCTCGGCGACCGCGCGGATCGCGGGCCCGGCCAGCAGGACGTCGCCCGCGTTGTCCGGGCGGGCGATCAGAACGGTGCCGGCCGTCGCGGTGGTCATCGCCGCACCCGCAGCTCACCGCGGAGGCGGTGCGCGCACGCCGCCGGCGGGATGAGCACCGTCGTGATCACCATTCGCCGGACCTCCTCCTTCGTCCGGGGCCCGGGAGCGATGCGCCTCCAGGCGAACTCCGCGGTGAGCAGCGCCCACGCCGTCCCGGCCAGGGCGGCCACCCACCTGGGCCGCGTCACCGCCGTCGCGAGTGCGAGCGCGCCGAGACCGGTGGTCAGGGCGTGCCTGCGCAGGCGACCGGGCGCTCCGGTGGCGGCCCGCCAGGCAGGACCGTGCAGGTGGCGCATCAGCGCGTCGTCGGCGTTGCCACGCTGGAGGCGGACGCTGGCCCAGAATCCGTCGTCCCTGATCGGGTGGCGGGTGACACGCTCGCCCCGGACCAGCCGATATCCGGCCTTCGTCACGCGCAGGGCGAGATCGGCGTCCTCGCGGTAGGCCCGGGGGAAGCGCTCGTCGAACCCGCCGACCTTGCGCAGGACGTCGCGCCGGTAGGCCATGTCCGCGGTGATCCACCCGGCGTCGGTCAGGGCCGCGGTGTTGCGCTCGGCGTCGGTGGGCCGCCGGTCGGGCGGCAGCGGGACCTCGATGCGCCCCTGGCTGCCGCCCACCTCGCCGGGCAGGCCGACGAGATCGGCGCGCAGCGCCTTCTCCCAGCCGGGCTGGGGCACCACGTCGTCGTCCAGGAAGGCGACCCAGGGCGTTTCGGTGGCACGCCAGCCGGTGTTGCGGGCCGCGGCGGGCCCCCGTCCTCCCGAGCGCAGCAGCCGGACGTGGTCCGGCACCCGCAGCGGCTCGGCGGACGTGCCCGCGGGGCGGTCGTCGACCACGATCACCGCCGTCTCCGGGCCCAGCGCCGCCAACGCGGCGAGCGTGGCGGCGAGGCTGGGACGACCGATCGTGGGAATCACCACCGTGATCACGAAGCGAACGCCTCCCCCCTGCGAATCAGGTACGGGCCCAGCACCAGCAGATCCACCGGCGCGGAGCCGAAGCACTCCAGGGCGTCACGGGGGTCGTCGACCATCGGCCTTCCCGCCGTGTTGAGACTGGTGTTGACCAGCACCGGCAGCCCGGTGCGTACCTCGAACTCCTCCAGCGTCCGGGCGAGCAGCGGGTCGTGCGCCCGGTCGACCGTCTGGATCCTGGCGGTGCCGTCGACGTGCACGACGGCCGGGATCCGCTCGCGCCACTCGGGCCGGACATTGTGCACGAAGAGCATGTAGGGGCTGGGGACGGGACCTCCGTCGAAGATCTCGTGAGCCCGTTCGGCCAGCACCATCGGGGCGATGGGGCGAAACTGCTCGCGGCCCTTGACGTCGTTCAGCCGCTCGGTGTTGGCCTCCCACCCCGGATGGGCCAGGAGCGAGCGGCGGCCGAGCGCCCGCGGCCCGTACTCGCTGCGCCCCTGGAACCAGGCCACGATCCGGTCGGCGGCCAGTTCCGCCGCGACCGCGCGGGCCAGATCCGCGGGCCGCTCATAGGGCACCCGCGCCACCTGCAGCCAGGCGGCCAGTTCCTCGTCGCTCCAGCCTCGACCGAGATCGGCCCCCGGCATGGGCGCGGCCGGCTCGCCGAAGGCCTGGGCCAGGTGCAGCGCGCCGCCGAGCGCGGTGCCCGCGTCACCGGCCGCCGGCTGTACCCACAGCTCCTCGAAGGGTCCCTCGGCCAGCAGCCGCGTATTGGCGACACAGTTGAGCGCCACGCCTCCGGCCATGGTCAGGCGCCGATCGCCGGTCCGGCCGTGCAGCCAGCGGGCGAGGTCGAGCAGCACCTCCTCCAGGCACCTCTGGACGCTCGCCGCGAGGTCGGCGTGCTCCTCGGTCCAGGACTCACCCCTGGCCAGGGCCTTGGCATAGCCGCCCCAGTCGACGGGTTCGACCCGGAAACCGCCCTCGCCGTCTGTGTGGATCAGCTCGCGCAGCGCACCCAGGTGGCGCGGCTCGCCGTAGGAGGCCATGGCCATGACCTTGTACTCGTCGCTGGAGCGCAGGAAGCCCAGGTGCTCGGTGACCTCCTCGTACATCAGCCCGAGGGAGTGCGGCAGCTCCTGGGCGGCCAGGATCGTCAGTTCCCCGTCGCGGTAGTGCCCGGCCAGGTGGGAGACCGCCTCGCCTCGTCCGTCGCAGACCAGCACCGCCGAGTCCCGGTACGGCGCGGCCAGCCCCGCCGAGGCCGCGTGCGCGACGTGGTGGGGCACGTATCGGACCTGTGCGGAGTCCAGGCCCGGCAGGGCGGTGGCCAGGAAGGCCGGCGCCCTGCGGGCATAGGTGGTGCGCAGGTCCTCCCAGCCCTCGTCGAGACCCGGCCCGCCCGGCCGCACCAGGTCCGGGTCGTAGGAGTAGGCGACGGCGTCCAGGTCCTCGGGCCGCAGTCCCGCCTGCTCCAGGCACCAGGCCGCGGCGCGCTCCGGCAGTTCCCAGGCGGAGAAGGGAACCGGGCGCTTGCCGTGCTTACGCCGACTGAAACGCTCCTCCTCCGCGGCGGCGACGACCTCCCCGTCGACGACAAGGGCTGCCGCCGGATCATGAAAGATCGCATTTATGCCGAGAAATCTCATGGAGTGGCCTCTCGTTAGCTACCTAATGACTACCGAGAGCAGCGCTTCTCAAACGAGGAATTCGGACATAACCCCACTTAAGGAACAATAAGACTGTATTTTGTCACACTGAGTAGTCGCTGTGGGGTTTCAGTGTTTTTCTGACTGGGTAACGGCGGCTCTCGCAGAGAACAGGCGTGAAATTTCAGGAGCGGGAGAGGTTTGATGTCCAACCGAAAACGACCGGCCGCCGTCCTTTTCGACCGCGACGGCACCCTCATCGTGAATGTCCCCCACAACCGCGATCCCCGCCGGGTGCGGCCCATGCCCGGCGCGCCGGCCGCGCTGGACCGGCTCCGCCGAACAGGCGTGCCGATCGGGGTGGTCACCAACCAGTCGGGCGTGGCCAGGGGCCTCATCGGCGTCGAGGAACTGTACGAGGTGAACTCCCGGGTGGAGGCGCTCCTGGGGCCGTTCGACGTCTGGGCGGTGTGCTCACACGGCGAGGACGACGGGTGCGGGTGTCGTAAGCCCGCCCCCGGGCTCATCTTGAGGGCGGCGGCGGTCCTCGGCGTGAGCGCCCGCGACTGCGTGGTGATCGGAGACATCGGCCGGGACATGGAGGCCGCCCGGGCGGCCGGAGCGAGAGGCATTCTCGTGCCGACCCCGGAGACCCTGCCCCAGGAGGTGACGGCGGCGCCCGAGACCGCCGCCGATCTCGTCACAGCGGTGGAGAGGGTGATCCGATGAGAATCCTGCTGTGGCATGTGCATGGCTCGTGGGCCACCGCGTTCGTCCAGGGCGGCCACGACTACCTGGTGCCCGTCGTCCCGGGCCGGGGCCCCGACGGACGCGGCCGGGCGCTCACCTACCCGTGGCCGCCGAACGTGCGCGAGGTCTCCTGGGACCGGTTACGTGAAGAGGACGTCGACGCGGTCGTCCTCCAGCGGCCGCACGAGGCCGATCTCGTCGAGCGCTGGCTCGGCCGCCGCCCCGGCCACGACCTTCCCGCCGTATACGTCGAGCACAACACCCCCACCGGAGCCATCCCGCACACCCGGCACCACCTCGCCGACCGTACCGATATCACGCTGGTCCACGTCACCTACTTCAACGACCTGTTCTGGGATTCGGGCCGCGCCCCCACCCGCGTGATCGAACACGGCGTCCCCGATCCCGGCTACCGCTACACCGGTGACCTCCCTCGCGCGGGCGTCGTCGTCAACGAGCCCGTCCGGCGCCGCCGGGTCGCCGGAACCGACCTGCTGCCCACCTTCGCGAAGGCCGTACCGCTCGACGTCTTCGGCATGAAGGTGACCGGCCTGCCGCAGCGGCTCGGCCTTCCCCTCGGGACCTTCGAGGATCTGCCACAGGAGGTGATGCACTCCGAGCTCGCCCGCCGCCGCGTCTACCTGCACCCCTACCGATGGACCTCACTCGGCCTCGCCCTCATCGAGGCCATGCTCCTCGGACTGCCCGTCGTCGCTCTCGCCGGCACCGAAGCCGTCGAAGCCGTACCTCCCGGGGCGGGGATCGTCTCCACCCGCGTCGCCACCCTGACCGCCGCCCTTGAGGGCTTCGTCGCCGATCCCGCCCGAGCGGCAGTGATCGGTAAAGCCGCACGCGCCGCCGCTCTCACCCGCTACGGCCTGGCCCGCTTTCTGTCCGACTGGGACTTCCTGCTCCGCGAGGTTTGCACCCAACGGAAACTCAGCCGGTGGACCTGACATGTGGTTCAGTGCCCGCGCACATGTGGAACAGGGCCTGGTTCATGATGCCGGGTGAACGACGGCGCGTCACGCGCCATGGAGTGCCCGGCCTCCCACGCGCCTCCCGCACCATCCGCGGTTTTCGAGATCGGGCGGCGCCGAACGAACGGGACGTGACCCGCGTCCGGGCAGCCGGAAACGTCACCGACGAGACCATCCAGGTCATCGCCGCGGCCGGAAACGGTCTGACCGCCGCGTTCGCGATCAACGGCGACCTCGTCGAAGCCGATATGCGGGGCGCCCTCGCCTGCCGCCCCACCCTGCCCTGCGGGCCGGAGCCGATCGGAGAGGCCATGAGGAAACAGGGCACCGGCCGTTCACGGCCCACGAGGGCGGAACGGCCGGCGGTCCGGTCGCCGCGCCGGGACCCGGCACGGCGACCGGACGAATCAGATCCGGGTGGAGGCGCGGCGCCTGGACAGCGCCAGCCCAAGAGCGATCATGCCGACTCCCAGGACCAGGTGCAGCCAGTTGTCGGCGTCGTTGACCGGGACGAAGTTGGCGGCACTGTCGTGGCCGACCAGCAGGCCGTACAGGAACAGAAGCAGGTAGACCACGCCGCCGCCGATGAGGTAGCCGCGCGCGGCCGACCAGGTGCGGGCCGCGAGGACACCGCCCACGCCGAACAGCAGGTGGACGATGTTGTGCAGAATCGACACCTCGAAGATGCCCAGAAGCATCGCGTCGGAGGTGTGACCGGCGAACTCCAGCGAGTCGTAGTTCGTCGTCACGCCGGGAACGAAGCCCAGCACTCCGACGAGCAGGAAAACGACACCGATGATCAGGGCCGCTGTCTGCAGCGGAGTCCGTACTCGTGTGTTCGCTGTGCTCATGACGCCCCCTTCGGAGAAAGGATCGGAGAACCCTCCGCTGCCCTCGTCGATTCGGTCTACACCCGTCTCCAGATCGGTCCGGCTCCGGGAAGTAGGCACACGAGTTTTCGTCAGGATCCCAGGACATCAACAGGAACGCGGACCGGCACGCCTCCTTCCGCCCGCCTCCGGTGGCCCGTCGCCTGCTCCGGGAAATCATCGCCCGGAAAACAGTTCGGACGGTCGTCCGGAGAGATGTGTGGTCGGAAGGAGACCGACGTGGAGCACATCAACCTTCCACGCCGGTCTCCTCGTGCGGGGTGCCGACGGGTTTGGACTCCGGGGAGCCACGCTGGCGCAGGTAGACCGA